>CALYTW010000012.1 GCA_945487905.1 uncultured cyanobacterium | reverse complement strand
ACATATTCTGCACACAGATTTTATAGTAAATAATAAGGCATTAAAAAAGAGGGTTGAAACCCTCTTAAAATGGTGCCGCAACTCGGAATTGAACCAAGGACACAGGGATTTTCAGTCCCTTGCTCTACCAACTGAGCTATTGCGGCATATTTTTCTTCTGCCCAAGGGCATAAATCCATTCTACTTGCTCAAAATTTTTTATCAAGTATAAAGTTTAATTTCCCTGAGGAGTAAACCATGCTGTTACGTTCCTACCTTCTATCATAGGCTTTTTTTCAACAGCTATAGGGTCGTTTGCCAAATCAGTTATAAATTTTTCTGCCAATTCCATTGCCAAATGCGAATGCTGCATTTCACGACCTCTCAACATGACAACCAGTTTTACTTTATTACCTTGTGTAATGAATTTTCTTATATTTTTTAATCGTACTTCATAGTCATGAGTATCGATTTTATAACGAACTTTAACTTCTTTTATATCGACGACATGCTGTTTTTTCTTAGCTTCTTTTGCTTTTTTTTCAAGTTCATACTTGTATTTCCCGTAATTCAAGATTTTTGCTACGGGAGGTGCTTGGTTTGGGCTTATTACAACTAAATCTAAATCAGCTTCTTCTGCCATCCTTAATGCTTGTGCTGTTTGAACGATACCATGGTTCTCGCCATTTTCATCAATTAATCTTACTTCTTTTGCTCGTATTTTTTCATTTATGAGCGGTTTGTCTTTTCCTGTGCTTTTTACGGCATTTCTTTCTTCGTTAGCTATGACTATTCTCCTTATGGTTATTTACATAATTTATAATATCATATTTATTCCAATTTTCAAGTATTTTGGACTAATTTTCAGCTCTACGAATATAGTCTGAACTTATTGCAATCCAAGTATAGCCTTCGTTTACAGGAATATCTGTTACAAATGTGCCGCCGTATCTGCCTCTCATAAAAGTTACGTATCCCTCTCCTGCAAGGTTATCCAGTGCTTTTTTTACTGTTTTTTCACTTGTTTCAAGCATTTTTGCAAAAACTTTTATGGACGGCAATTTATCCCCTGTTTTGCAATTTTTAATAATGTATTCTTTAATTTTTTGTTCAATTATTTCGTAGTTATAAAGAACGGCAGATTCGTTATACTCATCCGTAACGACCGTAGTTCCGTATTTCCCACGTCTTGCATGGAGCAGTCCTTCTTTTGACAATAACTTGACGGAATCGTGTACCGTTTTAACACTTACATTAAACATTCTTGCAAGTTCAATACTGGGAGGCAGTTTTTCTCCGGATTTTAAGTTATTTTTTACATATTCTTTTATATTTTCAGAGATTTTTTCAACAAGAGTTTTTGCTTCAACATTATGTGCCCTGAAAGATCTGCCTGTTAATAAATAAGAATTTTTTTTCTTTTCTAAAATTCCCTGCATGACTAGATTCGTTACAGCAGCCCTGATTGTTGCACTTGAAACGCCGGTAATTTTGGAAAGTTTTCGTATGGAAAGCAATTCGTCGCCGGATTTATAGTTGTTGTCTTTCATATATTTTTTGATAACATCCGTTGCCAAATCTTTTTTTGAAGTAAGTTTTTCAACGCTTTCAAACTTTCTGTCTTTGACAAACGAACCTATTTTTTGTTTGGATTCAATATATCCTGCATCTTCCAGTATTCTGTATACATTTTGCATTGTTCCGAGGCTGACTCCGATATGGCAGGCAATTTCAGCTTTTGACGGCAGTAAATCATAAGGCTTTATTATTTCGCCTCTCAATGCAATTGTAATCCATGCAATCATCCATTTTGCAATTTTTTCGGTTTTATTTTCGTTAGGCTGAAAACTATGTACATGAGGTGCCATTTCAGCAAGCCGGATTTTTCGCAATTTTATACTCCATACCCTTTTATTGATTAATAATAACCTGAGAGTATAAAAACATTCAACTCAATGTTAAGATTTATAAAGCAGCTGAGTGTCTTGAACACCTAGACAGGTAGACTGCTATGCGGATTTGGCAAATTAATAGTTTACCCATTGCCCATTGCCCATTGCCCATTGCCCCTCTCCCCTCGCCCCTTGGAATACGTAACTGTTCTTTTGAGGAGGCTCTTATTGATGTTTTCTACACAAAGCTCTTTCCCATTCTCTTTAAGTCTGGTTAACGAACAAATTGGTGTTTTGTGCTGGTCGCCTTTCGAGATAAAGCTTTTTGTCGGAGTTTTTTATGTGCAGAATTCTTAAACACCTGACGCAAATCGGACTCTACAGCTTTTGCGGGTGGGGAGTTTCTCTTAAAAGCTGTTTTTTATGGCAAAACGGCGGGGTTGTTGTAATGGTTGACAATTGGAGTAATTATATATCTATTTGCTACGATTTGATATATTGTGTTGTAGCAAAATGAAAATTTTATGGAATGCTTTTCGATGATTTGTAACGTAATCAATTCAAAGTATATAAAAAGTAGAAAGTTTATTCTGTATTGGCTGGATTAATCTGTTCGACAGCTTTTTTATAACCGCATTTTCTGTTTGAACAACTCTCGACAACACCGTTTTTGGTAGTTCTTTTTACAATAAGTTCTCCGCAGTTGGGGCAATGTTCTCCTGTAGGTTCATCCCAGAGAGCGTAATCACAATCCGGATATTTGTTGCATCCGAAAAAAATCTTTCCTGATTTGGATTTCTTTTCAACAATTTCTCCCTGTCCGCATTTAGGGCATTTTACTCCGGTCGAACGAATATATTTTTTGCGTGCATTGCATTCGGTGCATTCTGTATATTTTCCGTAAGGACCGGTTTTAAGAACCATTTGTCCTCCGCATTTTTCACATTTTTCTTCCATAATTTGCGTGTTTTCACCGCTCTCATTTATCCCATCTGAAGAATCTTCCAGTTCGTTAATATTGTTAATAGAAATAATAGTTTTACATTCGGGATAACCGGAACAGCCTAAAAATTGGTTTCCATACCGGCTTGTTCGGACAAGCATTTTCTTTCCGCAATTCGGACAGATTTTATCGCTTTCTATAACAACCTTTTGTGCTGTTTTCATGACGGAATTTACTTCTTCCATGAACGGAGTATAAAAATCTTTCAAAACTTTGTTCCAAACAGCTTTTTTCTCTGCAATAGCATCAAGTTTTTCTTCCATGCCCGCAGTAAATTTATAATCCATAATATCGGCAAATTGTGAAACCAATTGTTTGCAGACAGTTCTTCCGAGAAGTGTTGGGAAAAGCGCCTTGTCTTTTTTTTCAACATATTTTCTTGTCTGAATGACTGTTATAATCGTCGCATAGGTTGAAGGACGACCTATTCCCTGTTCTTCAAGAGCTTTTACGAGAGAAGCTTCGTTATATCTCGGGGGCGGTTGAGTAAAATGCTGTTTAGGGTTAACTTCCTTGCAATTTACAACATCTCCTTGAGCTAAATCCGGAATTTTAGCCTCTTTGTCCTGTTCTTCTTCCTCTGCATCGTTATAAACTTTTAAAAATCCGTCGAAAACTACTTTGCTTGTTCCGGCTCTAAGTCCGTATTCTCCTGCAAAAATATCTATTGTTTTATTTCCGATTTCTGCGGGTGCCATTTGAGAAGACATAAATTTTTCCCAAATGAGTTTGTATAGTTTATACTGATCCGGAGGTAAATATTTTTTTAGACTTTCGGGAGTTCTTTCAGGATATGAAGGACGAATCGCTTCGTGTGCATCCTGAACATTTTGTTTACCTTTTACATAAACATTTGTTGTCTCAGGGTAATATTTCTCGCCGTAATTTTCCATAATGAAATTTTTTGCCATTTCATGTGCATCATCAGAAATACGAACTGAGTCTGTTCTCATATAAGTTATTAAACCAACGGGAGTACCTTCAATTTCAATACCTTCATAAAGTTTTTGAGCAACCTGCATTGTTTTTTGCACCCCGAATCCTAGTTTTGAACTCGCAGCACGCTGTAATGTAGAGGTTATAAATGGTGCTGTAGGCTTACGTTTTGTGGTTTTTTGAGTAACTTTTTCGACTTTGTATTCGCAAGATGGAGAAAGCAAATATTCTTTTATTTTATTAGCTTCATCTTCACTGTTTATCTCAAATTTTTTACCTTTGTGTTTAACAACTTCCGCTTCAAAACATTTACCCCCTTTATCCATGATTGTGTGAATTGACCAGTACTCCTTCGGGATAAAGGCTTCTATTTCTTCTTCTCTTTCACAAATCATACGTAGTGCAACAGACTGGACTCTTCCTGCTGACAGATGGTAATTCCCGAGCTGTTTCCAAAGCACGGGAGAAAGTTTGTATCCTACGAGTTTATCCAAGATTTGTCTTGTCTGCTGTGCCTGAACCTTATCCATATCAATCTGGCGGGAATGTTCGACAGCATATTTTACCGCCTTTGGAGTAATTTCATTAAATTCGATTCTAAAAATCTTTTTGTCGTCCACTTCTAAAAGTTCACGAACATGCCATGCAATAGCTTCTCCTTCACGGTCAGGGTCGGATGCGAGATACACTTTATCCGAATGCTTTGCAAGTTCATTCAATTTTGTAACAACCTTTTTCTTTTCGGGGATAATAACGTAGGTGGGCTTAAAATCATTGTGAACATCAAATCCCAAAATGTTTTCAGGCAAATTTCTTACATGTCCGAAACTTGCTTCTATCTGATAGCCGTCTCCCAAAATTTTCTTTATTGTTTTTGATTTAGCGGGAGACTCGACTATTACTAATGCTCTTTCTTTTTTAGATTTCTTGGGTTTTTCTTCCGCAAAAGCTTCCGCCACTTTGACCGCCCCTTAATTTACCCTTTTATACTTATCGCCGTCTGACTGTTCTATTAAACCGTGAAGTTCCATTTCTGTCAATAGAACTAACAATTCGTCGGTTTTCATTCCGGTTTCGGTTTGTATTTCATCAAATCCCTTTGCTTCAACTGACACTATATTATAAACCGGCAGATATTTTTTTGAAACTTTGTTTTCATGAAATTTTTCCGAAGTTTGAACTTCCCAGCCGAGTGTATTTAAAATATCTTCCCCTGTTGTAACCATTGTTGCACCGTCTTTCAACAGTTTATATATTCCTTCCGTATTGACATTATTTATCGCTCCTGGGATGCACATAAGTTCTCTGCCCTGTTCGAGGGTTAAATTAGCACTTATCAAAGCTCCGCTTTTTAGAGCAGCCTCTCCGACAACAGTTCCGTATGACAAGCCTGTTATAATTCTGTTTCTCTGCGGAAATCTATACTGTAACGGCTCAAATGTCGGGTAATATTCAGTTGCAACAGCACCGCATCCGTTTTCAATTTGTTCATACAAGTGTTTATTGCCTGTAGGATAAATATGGTCAAGACCGCTGGCTATAACTCCAATTGTTTTAAGGTTGTTATCTATTGCACTTTTGTGTGAAACTGCATCGATTCCGGTAGCAAGTCCTGAAACTATACACAAGTCGGTGTTCCTTAAATCGGCAATAACTCTGCTTACTCCTTCTTTGCCAGAAAAACTTGCCTTTCTTGAACCCACAAAGGCTACTGTTTTGTTCAAATTACAGCCAGACAAATCTCCTTTATAAAACAAAGTCATCGGAGGGTTTGGAATTTGACGGAGCATATAGGGATAATTTGTGTCGTCAAAGGTTAATATTTTTATCTCCCTGTTTAAAACGAATTCCAGTGTTTGATCAGGATTTATTTTCTTCTTTTTTTCCACAAAGGTCTCGGCTTTTTTTACGGAAAGTCCTTCTATCTGTCTGAGCTCAGAAATATTTGCATTAAATGCGGTTTCAATATCTCCGAAATAATTATAAAGCTGTTGGATAAAGGTTGAATCCAACTGCTCAATTGAAGCGAATGCAGTCCAATATTTTGTATTCATAAATTAATTCTAACATAAATTAAAAGTTTAACCATATATTAATGACAAGTTGCTGTGTCTTATGGTATAATCACTGTATGTTCACGGGTATTATAGAAGAAATAGGCAGGATAGAATTTATTTCGTCTGATAAAATCGGTATTTTGTGTCAAACCGTTATTGAAAATACAAAAATCGGAGACAGTGTTTCAGTCAACGGTATATGCTTAACTGTTTGTAAAATCAGTGATAACGGTTTAACTGCAGATATATCTCCCGAAACCAAAAAGGTTACAAACCTTAATGATTTGAAATCAGGAGATTTTGTTAATCTTGAACGTGCGATGCCCGCAGATGGAAGATTCGGGGGACATATTGTTTCCGGACATATTGATGGCAGGGGTAAATGCGTAAATGTAACTAAAATCGGAAATTTCTATAATCTGAAAATAGAAATTCCGAATGAATATGCTAAATATGTTATTAAAAAAGGTTCAATTTCTATCAACGGTATAAGTTTGACTATTGCAGATGTAAATAAAAACATAATTACGATTGCCGTAATCCCCCATACATTTGAAAATACAAATTTACAATACTTGAGTAAAGATAATTTTGTAAACGTAGAAGTTGATATGTGTGCAAAATATATTGAAAAATTTTTATCAACGGATAATAATAAAACAGGAATAGACTCTGAATTTCTGCATGAAAACGGGTTTTTGTAAAAACAGCTATGACAAATACGTATTTTAGTACAATTGAAGAAGCTTTAGAGGATTTCAAAAACGGAAAGCCTCTCATTGTTGCCGATGACGAAGACAGAGAAAATGAAGGCGATTTGATTATTTCTGCCGAATTTGTGACACCTGAATTTATAAACTTTATGGCAAAGGAATGCAGAGGTCTTATTTGTCTTGCAATTTCTTCCGAAATAGCGGAAAAGCTTGAATTACCCCAAATGGTTTCACGTAATACGGAAAGTATGCAGACGGCTTTTTCATTGAGTATAGATGCACATCCGAAATTTGGGGTAACAACAGGTATTTCTGCTTTTGATAGGGCAAAAACAATAGAAGTGGCAATAGCTTCGGATGCAGTTCCTTCCGATTTAAGGCGCCCGGGGCATATGTTTCCTTGTGTAGCCAGAAAGGGCGGAGTTTTGAAAAGATGCGGTCATACAGAAGCGGTCGTAGATTTGGCAAAACTTTCAGGTCACAGGCATGCAGGGGTTATGTGTGAAATTATGTCAGAAGACGGACATATGATGCGCAGAGACGAGTTGGCAGAATTTGCACAAAATCACAACATAAAATTTATCACTGTTTCTGATTTAATCGCTTACCGCCTCAAACGGGAAAAGTTTGTAAAGCGAGAAATCGAAGTATTTTTGCCTACTCAATTCGGAGATTTTAATATCTTTGGGTATACGGATACAATAACAGGATGCGAACATGTTGCGCTTGTAAAAGATGACGGCTCGGACAAAACTCCGCTTATCAGAGTTCACAGTGAATGTTTGACCGGAGATATATTCCACAGCCTTAAGTGTGACTGCAATTGGCAATTGCACAAGGCACTTCACATGATAAGTGATTACGGAAAAGGTGCGCTGATATACATAAGAGATCACGAAGGACGTGGAATCGGACTTATAAATAAGCTTAAAGCATATAAATTACAGGAACAAGGTCAGGATACAATTGAAGCAAATGTTTCACTCGGGTTTGCACCAGATTTGAGAAACTATGGTGTCGGTGCTCAAATTATTCTTGATTTGGGTTTTAACAACTTCAATCTGATTACAAATAATCCTAAAAAAATTATTGGCTTGAAAGGCTACGGACTTACAATTCACGAAAATATAAATATAAAATCGGAAGTTAATAAATATAACGAAAGATATATAAATACAAAAAAAGAAAAGATGCATCATCTAATGTAGAGGATTTTTTATGATAGAAACGGGCTACGAAGCAGAAATTTTAGACAGCGGTTTATACAAAATATTTAAAGGCGTTTATAATGACTTTAAATCAAAGGCTGTCAGCGAATATAAATTTGAGCTTGAACCGCTTGAATATGAGGAATTCATTGATGCTGTCGAAAAAGGGTATCTTAAATGTATTGTTTTAAAAGAACACAATATTCCTACAGCGTTTTTGGTTTATACAACATCAATTTCCGAATCCATAGAATTAAATATTGTTCATTGTCTTGGAAATGAAGATGAAATAACAAAACACAAGCTTTTAATAGAAAGATTTTTGGAATTAACTGAAGCTGACCGGCAGACAAAAGTTGTCTCATATCCGATGATAGGTCATCAATCAGTATTTACTGCTGATATAGCAAAATATGGGTTTAAATTTATAGGTCTTGCAGTTTTAAGATTTGTCATGGGAAATGCATCCTCTGAAAGAATACTTGAAAACATGAAACTTCCTGGTAAGTTCGACAGATACAAAGTAGTTGGTTATTCCGACTTGTTTAAGGAAGATGCTGTAAGGATAATTTATGAAGCATTTAAAGATACACAAGATGCAATATATGATACAAGATACAAAAGCATGGACGGTACTACTGATATCATAAATAAAGTTACGGAAAGTATTTACGGCGAATTTCTGCCGGAAGCCACATCGGTTCTGCTGTTTGATGAAAAACCATGCGGCTTCGCTTTTGCAAATATTACAGGAGGTAAAATCGCAAATATTCCGCTGGTAGCTATTGAAAAAAATCATAGGGGTAATGGATTTTCGGCATTGCTTTTAAATCGTACAATAAAAACTATGACAGATTGGACAAAATTAGGTCAAAGAGATATAAGCGAAGTCAATGTAACAACTGAAACAAATAATTACAAAGCTTTGAAAATGTACAGAAAAATAGGTTTTAGAGAAGATTATTGCTATCCCCAAGCATATCTTTTACAAAAACGTAGAAAATAAAATTTGTGTTATAATATAAACGAAAATATTATGTAGTGGAAGAGTGACAATCTTAAAAAAGGACAGAGTCATATGAAAGGAGAAGTATGAAAATTTCTAAAGAACTCTTGATGACAATGGGTGTTATCGCTATTTCTGCAGGTGTAGCAGTAGCTGATGAAAATATTCAAGCTTATGCTCATCCTACCCTTTTTGGTTCACAAGGTCATTCACTTGTAACAGCTGAAAATGATGTAGTAATCGGCGGTAAAATCTACAAACCATGTCAAGCAAAAACAATTGAAGGAAAACAAAATGTTGTAGTATCACGTAATGCTAAGAAAATGCTCGATAATATGCAATCCAAAATGGATCAAAAAAGAGGTGCAGTTTATAATCCTAAGATGCCGGTTCTGCGTTCTGAGTTAGCATTCTTAATCTCTGAAGGTTTAGGCTTAACAAAAGCAGCAACTGACAGCTATTCTGATGTAACTGCTTCTTATTGGGCTAAAGAAGAAATCGACAGAGTTTTAACTCTGGATATTATGATTGGTTACCCTGACAAAACATTTAAAC
The DNA here is from genome assembly GCA_945487905.1 of uncultured cyanobacterium. GTDB lineage: Bacteria > Cyanobacteriota > Vampirovibrionia > Gastranaerophilales > Gastranaerophilaceae > CAG-196. The sequence goes on along the minus strand of CALYTW010000012.1, from coordinate 24,025 downwards.
CTGACAAAGCTATCAACAAAGCTGAAGTATTCTGTACTTTCGCAAAAATGATGGAAGTTCCTGCAAGCAAGACAGCTATTCCTGTATTAAACGGTCAACAGCTTAAATACATCCCTGAATGGGCTTATGCCGCAACAAACGAAGTTATTGCTTCAGGTATCTTAAATGTATTACCGGATCAGGATAAAGTTATCAATGACGAATATCTTTCTAAAGAACAGGTTGCATTCTTAGTTTCAGCTATGAAGAAAAACTTCAGAATTGATCTTTCAAACGGTGCAGTTGGATGTGCAACAAAATATGAACAAACAGCGGTTAAAATCAAATTAAGCGAAAGATTGAGTGCTAGAACTTCTAATGTTAATGATACTTTTACAGCAAAAACAACTCAAGATGTAGTTTTCAACGGTGTTTCTTTCCCGGCAGGTTCTACAGTTAAGGGTAAAGTAATAGCAGTTGCAAGACCTGGCGTGCAAAAACCCGGATATATTGAAGTTGAATTTAACAGCATTTCAAACGGAGACAATTGCGTTGAATTTCCGAAAAATGTTTCAAGCGCACAAGCTGATGTAATCAAGAATCCTAATATTATTTCAAGAGTATTGGGCGCTCCGTTCTCAATGGTTGGCAGAGTCGCAGGTGTTGCAGGAAGATCGGTTTCTGAAACAGCTGAAGTTATTGCTAATGGTTCGGAAGAAATTCTTGACAATTGCTCAGATTCAATGTCTGATACGTTCTCACTTCATCCTCTTAAAGGCTTGAAGAGTCTTGGTTCAGGCGTTATCGCAGTTGGTAAAGGTGTATACAACATCACTAAGTATGCTGTATCAGGAACATTCGGTGTTCTTTATGAATTCGTTGACGAATGCAAATACATCATTGTTCCAAGCATGTCTAATGATTCAAGCTTGAATCCTGATGAAGAATTAACGATTATATTCTAATTTGGATATAAAATGAATAGGAATGGGGCGGGTTGAAAATCAACCCGCCCCATTTTATTAGTAACCGTAGCAATTTAATCCGCTTCTTAGTTTTCCCAATGCTCTTGCTTCTGTTTGTCTTATACATTCTTTTGTTACACCGTACAATTTTCCGATGTCTTCAAGAGTTGTTTTGGCACAATTTTCCAATCCAAATCTCATCTTAATTACATTTTGCTCTCTTTCTTTCAATGTAGCAACAACAGAGGCAATCTCTTTTTTTAATTCTTCGTATTCCACATTTTCTTCAATACAACCATTCTCATCAGCTACTACATCCGCAACAGAAAGTTCGCTTCCGTTGTTCGCATCAAAACTTCCTTCAATCGACACGGTAGAATTATAAGCTGAAAGATAAGTATCTATTTTTTCAGGTTCAATGTCCATTTTTTTAGCAACATCGCTATTGGTAACCTGACAGTTATAATTTTTTTCCATTTCGGCTTTTACTTTGGAGAATTTTGATAATGTTTCCTGAATGTAAACGGGTATTTTCATGCAATAAGATTGCTCTGAAATAGCTTTGAACATAGCCTGTTTAATCCACCATGTTGCATAAGTAGAGAATCTGTAACCCAAATCCGGATTAAACTTTTCAACTGCAACCATCAAACCTAAATTGCCTTCCTGAATTAAATCAACCATAGGTAATTTTGAGACATGTATGGCTTTTCTTGCAATAGTCAGAACCAATCTTAAATTTGATTGTACAAGTTCTTTTTTTGCTTTTAAATCTCCTTGTTTTGCTTTAGCGGCCAATTCTTTTTCGTCTTTAATGTCCAGTGACTTGATGGTATTAATTTTTCTTAAATAGTCACTCATTTCTGTCGAGCCAGATGTCATAGAAACATAGACTGCTTTTGATGGATTGGTAACTTTGTTTGAGGTAAATTCTTTCATACTTTTGACTCCATATAATTAGTAAACGTATATTTTATGGGCAAAGGATTAAATCGACTTGACACATAACACATAATCCTTATATACTTAATATATATCACACGTATATAAACTTCAAGTGTTTTATTAAGAAATATTACAAAAACACCACCTTTTTAGCGATTTTGTTACAAAAGTTAATAAAAAGAGTAAAAAGAGTTTCAATTGTAAACAATTGTAACAAAATAGGTCCGGTTGTGAAATTATATCTTTTGAAAATACTTTATATATATGTAAGCGATAAACAACATTAAATAAACACATAACACAACCTTTCATACAACCTACACACTAACCTTCTACACACATGAGGAATTATAAAACAAGATTCCAAACCCGGTCTTCAGACAGGGTTTTTTTTTATGGATTTTGGCAAGAGTGAGGGTAAAGCCCGAAACTTGTTCCTGTGAGAAAGTTGAAAAGAGCAACTATTTTTCATAAGAGAAATATAGCGAATGCAAACTTGCGAACCGCCAATAATCTAAGACTTTTTTAAACAAGGGTCGAATTATAAGGGGTACGCAGGTATAGCGTTGTATCTTTTATACCGCCTGATATCTATTCTTCCATACCTCCAGCTCCCTCTCTGTCTTCTTCCCCTGCCCCACTGTTTCCCCACCCTGCTGACTGCCAACCCCTGGGGCACCTTGGTTTAGGCTATGCAGGACTATTTTTATACCGCTTTCTTTTTTGCAATAAACATGATAAATTTATATATAAATTCAGGCAGAATGAACGGTATGTAATGGACCTAAGAAAAATAAAATCAGAATTAAACTGTATAAAAAGGACAAAATTCGGAATTTCTATTCCTGAACTGCGTAAATTTGCGAGAAAAATTGCGAAAGATAATTACAAAGAATTTATAGAAAATAACGATTTTTCTACGTTTGAATTGAAACTTCTGCATGCTTTTGTATTAGGTTATGCAAAAGATGATATAAGAACATTAATAAAATATTTTGAAAAATTTATACCTATGGTTGATGATTGGGGTGTTAATGATTCTCTATGCCAGAGTTTTAAAGTCGCAAGGGAATATCCTGAGATATTTTTGGATTTTATTCTGAAATATAAAGATTCCTGCAAAGAATTTGAAAGCAGGATTGTGTCAGTGTGTTTACTTTCGCATTATTTGAATAATGAATATATAGATAAAACTATAAAAATATTGGATGAATTGAATACAGATGATTATTATTCTCAAATGGGTGTTGCGTGGGCTTTTGCAACGATTATGGGCAAGTATCCTCAAAAATGTTTGAAGTATTTGAAATCCAAAGAGTGTCATTTGGATAAAAGAACTTATAACAAATCATTACAAAAAATTAGAGAGTCTTTAAAAGTATCGAAAAATATAAAAGAAATGACAAAAACTCTTACTAAATAGTTTTTTGTTATTAATATCAATTGATTTTTATAAAAAACGAGTTAACATGTAAATATAAATAAGAAGGATTGTTATATGGTAGCACCGATAGACAGTTCCCAATATATGGCCCTTGTAAGCGGTATAGATACATTTCCAACCCGTGAAAGCTTAAATGCCACTGTAGCTCCGGCGTACACAGAAACCGAAGATTTTGAATCGATACCGAATTTCAGCGGGTATTATTCTGACCCCGAAACAACAGATTTGTATGCCGAAGTTTCAAACAATGTAAAAAATTCGGCAAAAGCATTAGACAATGCAATGGTTTCTTATATTGAAAACGGTTACGGTGTTCAGGAAGCTGTAAATATGAATCTTGCACTCAGAGCTTATCAGGCAAATTGTGCTGTTGCAAAGTCAACATTTGAACTTAAGATTTAGATTATTTTTGCACAATGTTCTTCTATCGGACATTCTTGACATTTCGGGTTTCTTGGTGTACAGCAGTTTTGCCCGTGGGTTACGATTAGTGTGTTTATTTCAATCCAATATTTTTTAGGCAGTTTATCTCTCAGGGCAAATTCGGTTTCTTCGGGATTCTTTGTTTTGACATAGCCAAGCCTGTTAAAAATTCTGTGGACGTGAACATCAACACAGATAGCAGGTTTATTAAACCCTCTTGCAAGCACGAGGTTGGCTGTTTTGCGCCCAACTCCGTTAAATTTTACAAGCTCTTCAATCTCGTCAGGAACAATTCCGTCCAAATCCTCATCAATAATCTTTGAAAGCTCAATTATCTGTTTTGCTTTGTTTTCATAAAATCCTACTGGATAAATTGCTTTGGCTAAGTCATTTATACTCACTTTTTTCATTTCTGCTGGAGTTTTAGCAAGTTTAAGCATCCGCAATGTTGCGGGATAAGTAGTTTTATCGTTTGTTCTCAAGCTTAAAATACAAGCAATCAGTACAAGATACGGATTGTTAAATGAATCCATAAGTCCTACAAATTCGCTTTTTTGCTGATTTGCATCCTTTAACTTTTTAACAATTTTATCTATCATGTAATTTATGATAACATAAATTCGTTAATCTTATGCAAAAAACTCTTTATTTTTACACATACTTGCTCACAAGTTTTTCAAAAAACATTCTTCTTTTATTAGGTTTTATGTCGGAGTAAACCGTTTTCATAATGCCGTCAATTATATTATCGACTTTTTGATGGTCGTTTTTGTATTTTCTAATCTTTTGAAGTTCGCCGTTGTCTAAAAATTTACCACCGCAGGTATTGCATACATCAATTTGTACTGTTCCGTCCGCAGCACCCATTTTTACCATAGGAAGACCGCAAGCAGGGCAGATTCTGAGTTCAACATCATTAACCTGAACAAACTTCTTACCTTCAATTGCTTCTAAAATCTTGTCGGCATTCTCATGCTTTTCATCGAATTTTTCCAGTTCACGGTTATCAAAAAATATTCCTCCGCATCCGTCAAGACATATATCAATATGTAAATCATCTTCCTGAATATAAAGTTTTTTCATTACTTTATCGCACGCAGGACATTTGATAATATCTGTTGTGTCAGCCATAAGTTTCTCCTATCCTAAAACTAAGTCGCCGTTTTTCTTAATATGTTCAATCAACCCGCCGTCATTAAGCAATTGAATCATAACGTCAGGCAATGGTTCAATCATTGTTATAGTACCTTTGGTAATGTTTTTCAGGACACCTTCTTTAATATCTAAATCAAGCTCATCTCCGGCATCAATACTATCGGTGTCGCATTCTATTGCAAGAAGCCCGATATTAATAGCATTTCTGTAAAATATTCTTGCAAACGACTTTGCGATTACAGCTCCAACACCTGCAATTTTTATGATTTGCGGAGCATGTTCTCTCGAAGAACCTAAACCGAAGTTGTTACCTGCAACCACAAAATCTCCCCTTTTCATTTCTTTTGCAAAATTTTCATCAGCATCTTCAAGAACATGCTTGGAAAATTCCTGCAAATCAGAACGCAAATGAAACAGTCTCCCCGGTGCTATATGGTCTGTTGAAATATTATCTTCGAATTTAAAAGCCTTACCCTGCATTTATGAAAACTATCCTCTCAATTGAACCGGCATAACAAGATAAATATAATCTTCTTCAGAACACGGTGCAAACACCGTTGCCGAAAGAGAAGAATTTAATTTAACCGCAATTTCTTCCGATTCAACTATTTTTAAAAATTCAAGAACAAATTTGTAATTAAATGCGATTGTTAAAGGTTCACCTGTATATTTGACGTCAATAATATCCTGCGAATTACCTGCTTCCGGCGAATCTCCGGACAATTTTAATTGATTATCCGCAAATTCAAACTTAACAATGCTGTTCTTCTCGTTAACCATGACAGCAACCCTTTCCAGTGCCGAAATAAGGCTGAATTTATCAACTACGGCTTCTTTAGGGAAAGTTTGAGGTATGAGCTGGTTATATTTCGGGAACTGTCCCTGCATAAGCTTTGTAATAATTTTTGTTTTGTCAAGAGCAATAACAATCTTTTTAACTTCTTTGCATATTTTTATGCTTTCAGTTTCGGCAAGAAGTGATATTTTTGAAAGTTCCGCAAGAACCTTTGATGAAATAAGCATTTCAAACACTTTCTCACTGTCTGCGGAGTTGTTTTTAATAACTTCTCTTACTCTTGCAAGTCTGTTTCCGTCAGTTGCAGCCATTTCAAGAACGTTTTTATTAACTTCGCAAACTACTCCTGAAAGCAAATTGTTTGTTTCATATCCGGCGGCTGCAGAAACAACTTCACGAATAGCTTTGATAAACGGTTTTGTTTCAATTTCAATTGAGTCTCCTTCAGAAATGTTTTCTTCAACAGGAGGAAACTCATTTGCAGAAATACCTATAATATCAAATTTGGAATTTTTGCAGGTAATTGTTGCAGAAGAACCGTTAAGCTCTATTTTTACAAGTTCATCCTGTAATCTCGAAATAATGTCGCCCAATTTTTTTGCAGGAAGCGTATATTTGCCTTCTTCTTCAACCTGAGCGGTAATTATGGTTGTTATTGAAAGATCAAAGTCTGTTGCCGTCAATTTAACCTGATTATTTGAAAAAGATTCTATTAATATGTTTGCAAGCACAGGCTGTAAACCCTTAACAACGGTAGCTCTTTCGACAATTCTGATTCCGTTTAATAAATCTTCTTTTCCTGCAGTAAATTTCATATAAATTACCCCTCTACCCCTCAAAAGTCTTATTTACTTCACTATTTTAATACAAAAGGGAACGTATGACAAGTAAAACTTGAATTTGACTTTTCAAAAATAATAATTAAAAACTTACTGTAAATTTTTGTAACAAACTTTTTCAAAACTCTAAAGTTTTTTTTCAAAATGCCGATATGAAAAGTATGAGTTAAAGATAAAATTCAGGAAAGGATTAAAATATGCGTATCGAAAATGAAATGTTATCAAGATTAAGTAAGAGAGAATTTACAGAAGCCCCGATGGAAAGAAGCCTTTCCTGCGAACTGGATTTTTTCTTTGACAATGTAATGGATACAGTAGTTGACTTTTTTAAAGAACGTGATGAATTAAGAGTATAAGACTCAAAGTATTAAATACCCCAAACGGGCGGGACAGGTCCAAAAAACCGTCCCGCCCGCTTTTATTGTAAAATTTGCTACATATACTTTTTACAAATTGGAGTTTGCGGAAAAACTTCGTTTTTCTTCGCAAACTTCGGGGTACGGTTTCGAGTCAGGCTATGTGCTATCCCACACCTAGCCTGACTCTCACACACCTTGGGTCGGATTTGAAAAAGCGGATTGTCGGCAGAGTGCGGAGTGCTTTTGCGAAGCAAAACACGCAGACACGTTTAACGCCGACAACCAAGCAAGTTCGAAAAATTGTCATTTTTCGACTTTTTCCGCATCCTCAATTGTCATCAAACTATTTCGTTGTTTGTATAAATAAACTTATTAAATCGTTTAAAGCTGAATATTGTTTCTGGTAATTTTGCGATTGTCTTTCAAGCGACAATATTTGTTTTTTATATTCCTGAATCGTTCCCTGACATTCTCTTGCTGAAGTTTTCAAACTTTCTTGCACCTGTTGAGCATCTTGTAGAACGCTTTTCATGGAAATACCTAAAGCTTCCATTGTCTGCTTAATAATCTGCGCTCCGGTATGTCTTGAAACACCGCTCGGAAGTTGTGAGATAAGCTTCTTCAAAACTGTTATGTTTGAAGGTAGTTCAAAATTATCTACAGACATGTCAGAAACTTGAGAACCTATTTGCGGTTCGGAAATAAACATCGGTTCATCTTCTTCGGTATCATCAAAAAATCCTGACTTTTGCTCTGTTTTTGGTTCGGCAAAAATACCATCATTATCTTGTCCGCCCAAAAAATCTGTTTTAACAGCAGGTTCATCAAATAAAGCTGTTTCTGTAGGAGTTTCTTCCATATCCATGCTTTCAGCCTGCTTTTTTAAAGCCTCAACTATTTTTTTCCCTACACTCTCATTATTCATAATTTACTCCCTTGTAAATTTACCAATGGAATAATTATAGTATAAAAATTTTCAAAACCAAATTAAAATCATGATTATTGTTATTTTTCGTAATATTTATAATATAATAGCGATATAAGAATAGGAGATAGCTATGGCAAAAGATATTGATTGGAGTTCATTGGGGTTTGGATATATTAAAACAGATTACAGATATGTTTCTAATTATAAAGATGACAGATGGGATATCGGAAAATTAACCGAAGATGAGACAATTACTCTGCATGAAAGTGCTTGTGTACTTCAATATGCTCAAACGTGTTTTGAAGGTTTAAAAGCATACAGAACGGTTGACAACAGGGTAGTTTGTTTTAGACCCGATATGAACGCAAAAAGAATGGCAGATAGTGCCAAAAGGCTGGAAATGCCGGTTTTCCCTGAAGAAAGATTTGTTAATGCAGTCGAGAAAGTTGTAAAAGCAAATATGGATTATGTTCCGCCGTTTGGCTCAGGTGCAACCCTCTACATAAGACCATATATGTTTGGTTCTAATGCGGTAATTGGTGTAAAACCTGCTACAGAATTCCAGTTTAGAATATTTACAACTCCTGTAGGTCCTTATTTTAAAGGAGGAGCGAAACCTATTTCTTTAAGAGTTCCCGATTTCGATAGAGCAGCTCCGAAAGGAACAGGACATGTCAAGGCTGGGTTGAATTATGCAATGAGTTTGCATGCAATAGTCGATGCTCATAATCAGGGTTACAGCGAAAATATGTATTTGGATTCGGCAACAAGAACAAAAGTTGAGGAAACCGGAGGTGCAAATATACTGTTTATAACGAATGACAATACGGTTGTAACTCCTAAATCAGATACAATATTGCCTTCAATAACCAGACGTTCTCTGATGCACGTTGCTGAAAAATATTTAGGGCTTAAAGTTGAAGAACGGGAAGTGTTTATCTCAGAAGTTCCGTATTTTAAGGAATGTGCGTTATGCGGTACGGCAGCGGTACTTTCTCCCGTCGGAAGGATTGTTGATCATAAAAATGAAATACTGTTTCCATCAGGTATGGAAAAAATGGGAGAAATTACTCAGAAATTATATGATACTCTGACAGGTATTCAAATGGGTAGGATTGAACCACCGTATGGCTGGTTGAGAGAAATACGATAAACATTCAAATTAGGATTCTCTTACCATAGAAAGCATTATTTCCTGCGGAATATATGTATTTTTGACACCTGAATCAGTGTTGGCTATAAAGAATTCAACAGTTTCTCCGGGGTGTACACCAATTGTATCAAACGGTACGGATAGGTCTATAACGTCTTTATAAACCATATTAACCCCCTCAGGATTTGCCAGAGTCCACATGTTTTGGTGTAAACATTTCGATAGCCTCGGCGGGTAAAGAGTATCTTTTACCAGAGTAAGTGTTAATTCGTTTTCAAATTTTTCCCGCAAAATAGGATACGGGTTATCAGTCTTGCTTATAAGTCTAATATATGCTCTTGCACCTGCGTGCGTTGCATTTCTTACATAAATATAGAACTGGTTAATTCTCTCAGAAAAACTCATTTCGCTTGAATTTTTATTTATATGAAGCCTGAAGTACATATTTTTGTTATCGCATCCAAAATGAATTTTATCGATATTCTTATTTTCTCTGTGGACCGGCCCGTCCAAAAGGCTTATTATGCCGGAATTGTACCAATCATTTTCACTGCCTGCCAAACCGTCCATCCTCGGAGAAATTTCCCTCGAAGGTCTGCGGAACGGAATTTCAATTTTCGTTATTAAAGAGTTGTCCAAACATTCAGGCACTTCAAGATTTAGCGCTATATACACATTTTTCAAATGTTCTCTGAACATGTAATCAAATATAAAATCCTGTCCGGAATTATTCGGTTCTCCATACCACCAGAACCAGTCGCTTCCTTGAGCAATCATTAATTCATTGCTTGCAAATTCTACATTTTCCGAATTTATTTGCTTTGAGGAATATTTGTCAAAAGCATCTTTTGCCTGTTTTAAATATGCCCATGCTTTATTTTTTGTTTCATCCCCTATCCAATATTTAAAGGTTTTGTCTATGCTTGAACCTGAACTTATCTTATTTAATTGTTTTTTATGCTCATCAGCTTCGATATAGTCTGATATCAAGACTGTTTCAAGAGATTCATCTTCTTCAATCAATGAATAAAAATTATTAAGGAAATCATTTCCGTCGTTTTCATAATTTTCCCAGCAGTTTTCGCCGTCTTGTGCGATTGTTAAAAGGTGGGTCGAATCCGGAGAAATCAGAATTTTACTCTGTATAACCTTAATTTTATCATACAAATCGTTGGCAGCCATTTTTGAATTTATGCCTGCATATTCAAAGTTGATAAGATTCGGAATCGAACGATCTCTGAAAATTATATCAATCGGTTGTGTTTTGGTGCTGTATTCATAAACTTTTAATAGATGGTACGGATCGTTTAGATTGCCTTTAAAATTTCTGATAAATGCAGTATTCATTGAATCTGCCAGAATTCTTTCATCTGAAATAGTCCACTTAACGCCTTCTTTTGCTAACAAAGAAAGTGTTTTTGGACATATACACAGTTCCGGAGGCCAAAACCCTCTGGGGCGGACTCCAAAAACTTCATCAATCCTATCAAGCGCCATTTTTACCTGTAATATTGCGCTGTCTTTCATCCCGAGTGCTGACGGAAGTCCTGCTGTAGTAGGAACTGATTTTAGAGTGGATTTCATATCAATAAGAATTGGTAAAATCGAATGATGATAGGTGCTTGCAGTGACTTCCAAACGGCCTTCATTTATATATTTTCTGTAGGCGGGAATAATTTCACTTATTATTTGTCTGTGCATTTTGATTATTTCAATACGTTCATCTTGTGAATAATTGTACTGTTTTTCCCACAATTCTTTTAATCTCGGGTATCTTTCATAATGCACGGGATCAATCCAGACAAGGTTAAAAAGTGCCATTAAGTCAGATATTTCCTGTTCATCAAAATCGTTCGGGTTACAAACATCTTTAGCAAATCTTTTTTCATAGAGATTTTTATAATTTTCGCTTTTGAAAATCATTGTTTCAAACTTCGGGCTAAAAAAGTTGTGCAAGACAAAAGACTTTTCTTCTGCCGTCATAACAGAAACATCTGAAACGGTAAGTTCAGAATGTATATCATCAGCTCCGTGTGAATAATCAATGATTGTATCAATCAGCGCAGGAACGATATCAACATTCAGTTTTAGTTTCGGGAATTTCTCTAAAACCAAAACCATATCCAAGTAGTCTTTTACTGCGTGCAAACGAGTCCACGGCATTAAATAAGTGCCTTCGATTTCATAGACCGGTTGATGCATGTGCCAATATATTGCGAGTGATAACTTTTTCACACCAAACTCCGAATATAACTACAGTATACTCTGCTAAAAAATTGATTACAAGGGGGGTGTATAGAGAAATAAAGAAATTGAACGGCATCTAAATACAAACAGATTCTATTAAACCTTTTGCCAAATTTACGGCTTCTTCCTGAGCCCCCTTGTTTTCCCAAAAATCCGAAAGTTCCGTATACTCTTTTATAATTTTTCTTGCCCAAGAACCTATTGCAATCCCATGCGGATAAATTCCGCATTGATGACACAATTCCATCGTTTTGGAATTTGTTCCTCCTGATAAAGTTAAATATACAGGCAAATTTGCATTTTGTATAATTTCAGCCATAGCCGCAGCTTGAAGTGTTGTTTTGTAATCATCTTTACTTCCGCTCATCGGAACGCCATCTGCTTGAATAATTGTTGTGTATGGTTTCCTTGTTTCCGCCATTTCCCTTATTCTTGACAAAACTTCTTTGTTTCCGAAGTTTTCTCTGTCTATGCATATAGAAGCCATTTTGGGACTGCATCGATTAATAATATTCCATTTATAGTCCAAATCCTTTTTGTCATGCCCCATAATATGAAGTTCTATTATTTCAGCACCATTGTTCATCAATTCAGGTAAAACTTTTTGTATATTTATATCTTTTTCATACATTTTTATTGCGTTCGCAGGGCATTTCTCAGCACACTTACCGCATCCTATACATTTTTTTTCATCGATTAAATTTGGCGGATATATTGCACTATTCGGACAATTTCTTGTGCAATTTCCGCATGTAATACATTTTGAAGAATTTACCTCCGCTTTTGAAATATGCTTATCTCCTCTTATCCCGATTGATATGCAGAAATGCACATTTTCTGAATTGGCAAGGGCAACCCCTTCTTTTGCGGATTGAAGAACTTCTGCTTTTGCGGACAAATCAAAAACCTTACAGCCGGCTTTTGCATAAACATATACAAGTCGTTTAACAGACTCACAATCTTCGTTTCCGGCACCGCAGATAAGTTTAAAAAAGGTTTTATTTTCCAACAAATCAACACACATAAAAATAAAACCTAAAACCCGATTGCATAATTAAACAACTTTTTCTTAGATGGTTTTAATGAGTTTTCATTTAGTTCAACTTCAATTGCAGGTGTTTCTATAACTTGACCCGCCCTTTGAAGCATATTGTTTTGTTGAAGGGTTTTATCTACATTATCAAAAGATTTCAAGCTGTCCAAACGGTTTTGTAATTCAGCATTTTCGTTATTAAGGACTATAGTTTGACGGCTGATTTCATTCAGCTTCATTTCACTGGTAATTACAAAATAGTAGCTTACTATAACAACTGCAATAAGCATACTTAATATAATACACAGCATTTTGTTAACTCTTTTAATAGCCATTTGTTTAACAACATTCTCCTTCGGGAAGTTTCCTTCTATTATACTATTAACAGCAAGTTTTTGAACAGATTTGTCCAAAAAAGTTTTCTTTTTATTTGAATATTGAGCTGAAGCTTCGCCAGAAATCTTCTTAATCAATGATTCCAAAACACTTCTGTATTCTTCTCTTTTATACGGTTGATTGCTGTTATAATTTTTTATAGCGTAAACCAACTATCTACTCCCCAAAACAAATCAGAAAATACACCTCGCAATTCTGAGTTTGGCACTCCTTGACGGCGGATTTTCCTTTATCTCCTCTTGTGACGCCAAAATCGGTTTTTTGTTTACGATTTTTAATCTTGGCGGTGTGCATTTGCAAATCATATCATTGCACCTGCACTGCTGGCTTTCATACTTGAAGAATTGTTTGACAATTCTATCCTCCAGTGAATGAAAACTCAATACAGAAATTATACCACCAACTTCTAACAAATCCAATATGTCATGCAATACATTATTTACATTTTTTAACTCTTGGTTAACTTCTATTCTGACAGCCTGAAATACTCTTGTGGCCGGGTGTACAGAGCTTTTTATTCTGGGTGTTGCATTAACGATAAGTTCTGCAAGTTCTACGGTTGTTTCTATCTTTTTTTTAGAACGAATTTCGACAATTTTCTTTGCAATTCTTTTTGAAAATCTTTCTTCTCCGTATTCGCTAAAAATCCTTACCAAATCTTCTTCTTTGTAACCGTTTATTAAATCATATGCGGAAAAATTGCTTTCCATATCAAAACGCATATCCAAAGGTGCATTTTTAGAAAAAGAAAAACCTCTTTCCGCTTTTGTAAGCTGATGATATGATGCTCCCAAATCGAGGATTACGCCGCCAGTAATTTTATCTATCCCTAGTTTTGCTAATTCCTGCTTTATATTTGTATAAGAAGATTTTATTACAGTAATATTTTTATAATCTTTTAATCGTTCTTTAGAGTGTGCTATGGCTTCGTCATCGATGTCAAATGCAATCAGCCTGCCGTTAGGAGAAATTCTTTTTAAAATAAGCTCGCTGTGACCGCCTCCCCCGAGAGTGCAATCAATATAAACCTTGCCGTCTTTACATTCCAGCGCATCAACAGCCTCGTTTAGCATTACCGTATAATGTTTAAAGTCATCCATAGGCATATTTTAACATGTATGTTAAAATTATTCTATGGATATTTATGTGATTGATATAAGAGTTGCAAAATTTCTTCCGGAAGAATTGTTGAAAGAATTTGATTACAAAAAATATAATAACTATGACAAAAATGTTATTCATTGTTTATCATACTTAATGGTAAACAGGATTCTAAGAGAAATTTATCACATTGAGGATTGTGAAATTGTTTTTCATTTGAACAAGCCTATCTTAAAATCGGGGAGAAAACATTTTTCCATAAGTCATTCCGGCGGATATATTGCAATTGGTTTCTCTGATTATAATTGCGGGATAGATATAGAAGAAATTAAAGAGCGTAATTATAGGGCAATTTCTGAAAAAATGGGATTTAAATCAGATTCATTGGAAGAATTTTACAAAAATTGGACTGAGTATGAAGCGATGTATAAATTCAATGAATCAAATGAAAACATTTCTAAATATTACATTGAACTAGGAAGCTATATACTTACTGCAGTTTGTGCAAATACTGATGAGAAATTTGAATTATACAAGTCTTTTTAAAGAAATAAGTTGTGTTCTTTTTCCCAGCCGATAGTTGTCTGTTTTCCGTGACCCGGGTAAATAATTGTATCATCCGGCAGTTTATAGAGCTTGTTTTCAATGCTGTCAACAATTTGTTCAAAATTTCCGCCTTGCAAATCGCATCTTCCGACGGCTTCTCTGAATATTGTATCTCCCGAGAATAAAACTCCGTTTGTGTAGTAGCAAACACCTCCCTGTGTATGACCTGGAGTATGTATAACTCTTATTTCAATATTTCCGAGTTTAATCACATCCCTATCTTCGACAAAAACATCAATTTGCGGAATATCCATTTCCGGCATACCCATCATGGGCATGAAAGTGTTAACTTCTTGCACCCAGTTCAAATCATCTTTATGCATATAAATTTGAGGTCTTTCTGTCGAATCCGGCAGGTAAGAATTCTTTGATTTTATCCCTGCTATATGATCAAAATGTCCGTGAGTCAGCAGAATGTACTTTAATGTTACATTCTCAATTTCTTCTCTATTTTCCCCAACTGTGCTGACGGAAACCTTGCCTCTAGTATAAGGAACTTTGTTCCATATTGCAGGCGACGAACAATCGATTAAAGCTCCTTCTTTAGTTTCTTCATCTATTAATACGTAATTATTATTATCAATAGGCGGTTCAATAAATGTTTTAATAATCATATTTTAGATTTTATATTAAGAAGCCCGAGGTTTCAACCTCGGGCTTTAAATTACTTATACATCTTCGTCTTCATAATCGTCTTCATTATCGTAGTCTGCTTCAGATGAAGTTTCTACAGCTTTCTTATCCGATTTTTTTACACCGCTTATTATGCCGTATCCAAGACCAAGAACACCAATCGTAGCCGCACCGATTGTAATCCATTTGTTACCTCCCTTTGAGCTGTTGTTTGTAACTACAGTAGTAGATTCTCTCGAAGCGGATTGTTTAGCATTTTCAATCAAATCTTTACATTTTTGTTTAATCTTGTAAAGCAGGGTATCTTTTTCTGTTACAGTACCTGCATCTCTTTGGAAGATTTCTCTGTAACGTGCACCTGATGATTTACCGCCGTTCAGAGCTGCATTGCCTTCCCAATCGGTTCTTGCATTAAACAGATTCTTAATCATCTTGTTCTGAACTTCTTGGTTTCTGTCAGTTATTAATGCTCTTTCAAAACAACCAACAAGTTCACTTTCTATGATTCTGTCTCTGTAAGGTCTTAAGATTTCGTACTCATATTGATGGTGCAAATCCGAACTTTTCTTTATTATTTCCATAACTTCTTGGTCAGATAATTCACGGTGGTGTTTTATACGATAATCCTGTTTGATTTTGTCAAAGAACTGTTTCACATCTCTTTCAAGAGCGGGTTTGTTTGCCTTGTTTGTTTCGACCTTGTCTAATTCTTCTATATTTTTAGTAAGTTCTTCCAAAGGCATATCGTAAGCATGTTTTGTTTTGTAGCCTGTAACTTTTTCCGCTTCACCTTCAAATGATGCATCAAAGTTCTTATCTGCAAGACCTTGGCAATTAGTAACAATTGGTGAACAAAGTAATTTGTATGATTCAAGGTCTGTCAATTCGCAAGGAGCGAATCTTGAAGGAAATACCGAGAAATCAGCCGCAGCTGCAAGAGGTTTATTAGGTGCAAATCCGTCTAAGTATACAAAACGACCTTTTAATTTCGAATTGGCGAGCATTCTGTCTATGACTTTTTTTATCTTTTTGCCTTCACTATTTCCTTTATCTAAATCTAAAGCTCCGCCCATTACCAGAACTGTATTCGGGTCTTTGTCTCCAAACTTCATTATATATTGTTCAAAAGCACTGAGAACAGAATCCAAACCCTTTTGAGCATCGCCTCTGCCCCAGCTTGTAATAACTTTTATGTCGCTGTTGGACATCTTAGCTTCTTCTATGTATTTTTTATCGATATGACCGTAAACCTTAACGTCTTTTCCGTCTAAGCCTGCAATAACCTTGTTGAAAGCTGTTTTGTGACCTTCTACATTTTGCAAATTCCTCAAAGCGGTCAAAGTTTCTTCATCAAACCTTTCCAAAAGTTTTACTTTGTTTTGACGTTTAATTTCTCTTACGTGAGCTATATCAATCCCGTCTGAATTAACTTTACTTTTATCCATAACGGAAAATGCTTTGATTTCTTTTCCTGCCAAATTGCCTGCTTCTTCAGGGAATTTGTATACCAAATCTTTTTTAGCATCATAGTAGCCGTTAACGCCAGATTTTGAGAACGGATCCATTCCGAAACCTTCAAAGGCATTCAATATACCGACAAAATCGCCTTTTCCGGCAAGCGCTTTTAATGTTTCATACGATCCCGGAGCTAAATCGGGATTGGTAGTTAATGCTTTGTGATACCCAGGAGAAACAGTTCCTACAGGTACATAGCCTTTTTCTGCATAATACAGAGCGGCGTTGTAAGGAGAGAATGCTGATTGAGCATCAATCATTTCTTCCGGCATTTTCGTTGCAAAATATCTGTTTACTGCCTCATCGCCTATCTTCAGTGCTTCAATAAACTTGGGATCTTGTTCCACAGCAGTTAGCAATTCTCTATCAGCAATATTCATAAACATATTTAATGGAGTCGTTTTCTGAATATAACCGGCTCCGGAGTTATGTGTAATAAAGAATGGCTTTTTACCCTGCCAGAATTCTCCGCCTTTTACGTGTTTTTCGGCAATATATTCAACTGCATTTGCGCTTTGTGAATCGTTAAGAATAATCGTACCAGGATCAAATTTTACGCCGTCTTCGCTTGCAACTTCGCAGATACGCTCCATTAATTCCGTAAATGCTTTTGCAGAACGTGCATCTCCATCGCCTTTCCAAGTTTGAACAAGATTTCCTGAACCTGATGCATAACCTCCGCCTTCATACGGACCTTTCCAAGTCGCTGTTACGTCAGAAAATACGAGAAAATCTCTTGTTTTTTGCAATTCATCAGAACCGTCAAATTTTCTCAATACTCTAAACAATTTTAGTTCGACATCTTGACTTGCGCCAAAATCCATTTTTCTTTCTGCACCGGTAACATCATCAAGAATGAAAATATCTTTATCTAATTTTAAATTTTCTTTTGCAAAAAATCCTTCCGAAGCAGTATACTCTTTGTATTTCGGAGAATTTGTCATAAAGTATTTGCCTTTGTATTTGGCAAAAGGACTGTTTTCTGGTAAATTATCCGGAATTTTATCAAGCTTAACCTGCTTTATAGTTCCTGTGTCATAATCATAGACTTCTTTTCCGTTATATACCGGAGATACAAACACCTTATCAGTCTGATTCCAATACTCTTTTGTTTTTTGTGCATCTTCTGTGTTGAACGAAGGCGCATTTTCAGATATTTTAAGGTTTCTCATGTCCTGAAATATGGTAGAAACACCGCCTTTTGCAAAGTACGGCCTTACCTCCACTCCGTAGAACAAAGCCTGATTCTTATTCCCGCCTCTAAATGCAATTACACTGATATTGCTTGCCGATTCTGGTCGACTTACGGTTGAAGTGCTGTTGTTTTTACCGACAATTGAACCGTATACTGGATACTTTTGAAAACCGCTGACTGAGCTAACATACATAAATAAACTCCTTACACACATAATCTATATATATAAAAACCTCTGAAAACAAAAATTTGCTTCATATTCTGTGTTAGTTAAGAATTGTAAAGAAAATGTTTGTCTGATAGATGTTCAACCTATGTTAGCAGAAACAAGGTATAAATTCAAGACGGTTTTTTTATTTACAAATGTAAATTTTTGTAACAATTTATCAAGGTATTTTATCTCAAAAGGCAATTATTTTTATGCATTTGACTTTATATATATAAGGTTAGGAAATTAAATTCGTTAGATAGGTAGGTTAGAATGATTAACAACATTTCAAATGTTGATATGCACATGCAGCAAATGGCTGTTGCGAAAACGATGACTTCAACGGTAGGTATGAGCATGCCTCCGATATTAGGTTTTAAAACGCCTGCTTTAAAAGGCAAAGCTGATTTGCGTGTTAAAAAATTTAAACGAAGCGACGATATAATAATAGCCGGAGAAATTGATGATGATTATGTTGATATAATTGAAGAAGATGAGGATTCTGGAAATAATGTCGGTTTCATGCCAAGCCGTGGATTCAGTTTTGTTAATTTACTTCCTCCGAAGAAGCGAACCAAGTATCTTAAGGATTGCTATATAATAGACTATATTCAATCTCCGCAGGTTCGATGCGGAATGGGAACGGAAGCTATGAAGGGGCTTGCGGAAAAGGCAATGTTTGATCCCAAAATTCAGGGAAGAATTGTAACGTATTCTGCGCCTGTATGCAGGGAATCTTCTCCGGCTCTGTTTTTCTATAAATTAGGATTTAGATTTATGGATCCGCAGGCAAACGAGCGAATGAAGGATTGTTTAATCAAAAACATTCCGGATTTACCGCCTCAGACGGGCATGATGTATCTTCCGAGAACTTACCTGAATAAATTACTGCATTACGGAGAACTGTTTTAAACCATGAACGAAATAAATCAAAATCAAAACCTGAATGCACACTATACAACAGCACCAAAGGTGGAAAAGCCGAGACATGTTGTTGTAGAAGCACCTGAGAATATTCCAACCAGATATGTTTATTCTGACAGAGAGGCGAATAAAAAACTCGAAGCTCTTAATAACGACATTTTTATTGCAGTAGAGAGAGAAGCAAAACCGGAAAAAAAGAGAAAATTTTTAGGAATATTTTAATAAATTCTTAATTATGATATTTTATGTTAAAATTATTTTATAGTCGAATTAATAAATTTGACTTAAAAGAGAGGTAATTATGTGCGGAATTGTTGGATATATAGGAGAAAAATCGGCATTAGGCATTTTGTTGGACGGCTTAACCAATTTGGAATACAGGGGTTATGATTCGGCGGGAATTGCGGTTAATGTTGAGGGTAAAGTTGAGTTATACAAGGCTGAAGGCAAACTTCAAAATCTCAAAGATTTAACAAACGAAAAACGTGAGCACATATTGAAATCCACAATAGGCATAGGACACATTCGCTGGGCAACTCACGGTTCGCCCACAGCGGTCAACGCTCATCCGCACTCCTGCAACTGCGGGCGGGTTGCAATTGTTCACAACGGCATTATTGAAAACTACAAAGAACTTCGTGCAAAACTTGAAAAACAGGGATGCACATTCCGCTCACAAACCGATACAGAAACCGTGGCACATCTGGTTGCTTCCAAATATGCTCAAACGAATAATCTTACTGAAGCTGTAAGGCTAGCCACAAAAGAGATTGAGGGAGCATATGCACTTGCGGTTATTCATCAGGATGTTAAAAATACAATTGTGGCTACAAGAAGAAACGCTCCGCTTCTTGTTGGTATAGGAGAGGGAGAATACTATGTGGCATCTGACGTTCCGGCTATAATTAAATATACAAAAAGGGCAATGTATCTTGATGACAACCAAATTGTAACTTTGACTTCGAACTCAATGAAATTGATTGATTCTGATAACAATGAGCTTGTACCAAAAATTGAAACACTTCCGTGGGAGCCTGTTGCATTGAGCAAAATGGGCTATAAACACTTTATGCTTAAAGAAATTCACGAACAGCCCGATGTAGTAAGAAATGTTCTTAGCGGCAAGTTGAGAGCGAGCAATGAAAATATTGTTTTAAATGAAGTTAAACTTGATAAAGAAGCTTTAAAAACACTTAACCGAATTCAAATTGTTGCATGCGGAACTTCTTTACATGCGGCGATGGTGGGAAAATATATTATCGAAGATTTATGCGGTATTCCTGTGGATGTCGAACCTTCAAGCGAATATATATACAGAAAAACTGTTGGAGACAAAAATACACTTGTTATAGGGGTTTCTCAATCAGGCGAAACTGCTGATACAATTACCGCTGTAAGACAGGCAAAATCGAGGGGTTCACATGTTTTAATTGTTACAAACAGGCCTGATTCAACTATGGCAAGAGAGGCAGACAGTCTTGTCCCTGTAAGTGCAGGTATTGAAGTTTCCGTAGCGGCTACAAAGTCTTATATGGCACAGGTAATTTCTTTCTATTTGCTTGCAATTCATATTGCGGAAATTAAAGAGTCTGCATCACGGTCAGAGTTGGAAAAAATCAAGCGGGAGTTGATTTTGCTTCCGCAGAAACTGGAAAAAACATTATCTCATAAGGATGAAGTTAAAACCTGTGCGAAAAAATTTGCTAATTCAAAAGACTTTATATTTATTGCAAGAGGAATTAACTTCCCGACAGCTTTGGAAGGGGCTTTAAAACTCAAAGAAATCAGTTACATCAATGCTACTGGTTATACGGCAGGGGAGCTTAAACACGGGCCGATTGCTATGCTTGACGAATCTATGCCTGTTCTGTCAATCTTGATGAAGGGCAAAGTCTACGACAAGATTCTTTCAAATTCTGAGGAAGCAAAGGCGAGAAATGCAAGAATGATTGCACTTACGGATTCTGATGATACAAAATTGGATGAACTTTTTGAGTGTATAATCAGGATTCCGGAAGTAGACGAAATGCTTTCGCCTGCGCTTGCAATTGTTTCGTTGCAGCTGCTTGCTTATTATATAGCGGAATTTTTGGGCAAAGATGTTGACCAGCCGAGAAACTTAGCAAAGTCTGTTACGGTGGAATAGGAGTAAACTATAACGTGCAGGCAGAATCGTTATTAATAGAAATTCAAGATAATGGGAATCCGACAACAGAATATATTGAAGCAGAGTTAAAAAAGCTTGGTATTAACCCTATCCGGTGGGCAATTGTCGGTATTTGTAATAAAATGTATACAATAAGTGTTACGAATTTAAAAGAATAGAAAGGATTTGTAAAATGTTAGCAGCGGAGATGAAATACGACATCAAAGATATTAACCTTGCAGAACAAGGCGAAAACAATATTCAATGGGCAATCAAAGACATGCCTGTTTTGACAAAAATAAGAAAGAGGTTTGAACAGGAAAAACCGTTTGAGGGCTTAAGACTTTCTGCTTGTTCGCACGTTACAAAAGAAACTGCAGCTTTATGTTTGACAATGCAGGCAGGCGGTGCGGATACGGTTTTGGTTGCATCAAATCCTTTGTCCACGCAGGATGATGTTGCTGCGGCATTGGTAAAATATCATAATATTCCTGTTTATGCTATTGCAGGCGAATCGGTTGAACAATACAAATCTCACATCAAGCACGCTATTGAGCACAAACCGAACTTGGTCATTGAAGACGGATGCGACTTGGTTTCAATGCTTCATACGGATTATCCGGAGTTGTTGAGCAATATAATCGGTTCAACGGAAGAAACGACCACCGGTATAATCAGATTACAGGCTATGGAAAAAGAAGGTTCTTTGAAGTTTCCTGCGGTCGGTGTTAATACGAGTTTGACGAAACACTTGTATGACAACCGATACGGGACTGGTCAAAGCTCAATGGATGGTATAATGAGAGCTGCAAATATTCTTATTGCCGGAAAAACTGTTGTCATTTCGGGTTACGGTTGGTGTGGAAGAGGCTGTGCGTTGAGGGCAAAGGCATTGGGCGGAGATGTAATTGTATGCGAAGTTGATCCGCTTAAAGCTCTTGAAGCAGTTATGGAAGGTTACAGAGTTATGCCGATAGCGGAAGCAGCAAAGGTTGGAGATATTTTCCTCACGGTAACCGGCGACAAACATGTTGTTGACATTCCGCATATTCTTTCTATGAAAGAGGGTGCAATACTTGCTAACGCAGGACATTTCAATTGGGAGGTTAATGTTCTTGATTTGGCGGCTTATTCAACCGAAATCAAGAGAATCCGACCTTATATGGACGAATATAAACTCAACAACGGCAAATCCGTATACGTTCTTTGTGAAGGCAGATTGGTAAACTTGAGTGCGGCAGAAGGTCATCCTGCGTCGGTTATGGATATGAGTTTTGCAAATCAGGCATTGGGTATGGAATATATAGTTAAGAATAGAGGCAAATTGGAAAACAAACTGCATACCCTTCCGGAAACAGTTGACTATGAGATTGCGAGTTTGAAACTTGAAGCAATGGGAATCAAGATTGATACATTGACCGCTGAGCAGAAAGAATATTTGAACAGCTGGAAAATATAAGTTTTTAAAAGCGAAAGCGGGGCTGCGTTAACGCAGCCCCGCTTTCGCTCTCGTTTTATGATGAAAACCAGCCCTCAATATTATCGCCAAAGATTTTTGCTAAGGTATCTTGGATATTATTAGTGAAAGTTAGCCTTTCAGCCGGCGTTTTATCATTTTCCCATGCCCACTTCTTAGTAGACGGATTCTTAACATTTACTGTCCAACTCTTTGATTGTTTGTCGTAACAGTAACAAACATCAAAGTTATTAACATAGACGTATATTTTATTTGTATCTTTATGTTTAACAATACGAACCTTTTCTTTACCTTCAATTTTAGCGACATAAATTGTTCTGTCATCATTTGTTTCTTCGCTACTAATATCAGGTTTATTTTCAGAATAAGCCAAATTTGCCAATGTCTTACCACTATTCTCAAGTTTATTATTTATATCCTTAAGTTGATTATTTAAGTTAGTATCCTTCGTTTTAGTCGTATATTTATATTCCAATGTTAAATTATTTTCACAAGTAGTTTCAAGTCCAGTATTAAGGTTGTTGTTTCTATTTTTCTCTGCCTCTATTCGTTTTTTATCGGCTTCTTTCTGTTCCTCTGTCTGTTTTTGTACATAATTCTCATGTGCATCTACCATTCTTTCCTGAATTGCTTGTGCTTGGACTTCTTCGCCTTTTGTTCCACAACTACCATTTACGGTTACTTTGTATACCTTACCGTCATCGACAATATATTTGAATTTATCTTTGCCATAAGCTTCTTCATACACGGTATACTGGGTATTTTCTATCGTAATCGTTTCTGAAAGTTTATTCAATTGCCCATATTCAGGCATAGAAAGTAATTCCATAGCTTCTTCCGCTGTTTTATCGGTAATTTTAACAGTATTGAATGTTTTTTCTCCTATGACAGCATCTGCTTTGATATTTAAAGCGTTTGCTGCGGACGTTATATTATTTTCATTAATTACTTTTTCCTGTAGCAAATCTTTTTTAGTTTCTGCAATCATAACATCTGCACCCACTGCAGGATAATGTGTATTTATCATATTGCCTGCCACTTTAGCCGCAATAATTCTTGTGTATGCATAAAGTTTGTTAAACTTTGATGTAAATGTATTATCTACAGAGGCATTCTTTAAGTCAGTAATCATTTTATTGTATTCATTATTTTTAGGATTCAAATTTTTAGCATATTTTTCTGCTTCTTCAACAAGCATATCTCTCAAGGTCTCAATTTTGAACAGAGCATATGGATTATTTGCATTCTTGTACAAATCTGTAATCAAATTGCGAGTGCCGTCATTATAACTGCTCAAAAGCCCCAATATTGGTTTTGTGGTATCAACCGCATTATCATTTGTTGCATTCTTAACAAGATTTTCTGCATGATTTTTGTATTCTGTATATGTTCGATAGCCTGTTTCTATAGATAATGTGCCCATTCTCAAATTACCGACATTTAGTCCGTCGCCAGTCTCTTCAAGCATAAATTTGTCAATATCATTTTTGTTATTCTTATAAATATTCTCTAATTTTGTATATTTGTCTGTGTAAGGATCTTTTGATTTATTTATATC
>CALYTW010000011.1 GCA_945487905.1 uncultured cyanobacterium | reverse complement strand
CCCGAAACCGTACCCCGAAGTTTGCGAAGAAAAACGAAGTTTTTCCGCAAATTCAAAATACAAAATATTAAGATTTATTAACAAAATCCTCCGTTCTTATGATTTTATTTCAAAGATGTACTGCTAATATATACCTATACTCCTTAAAAAACGACGATACACATATCCCTAATCAACAGCTATGCACGAGATTCGTTCATAGCTTTTTCTTTGGTGTTTATTTTATTAAATAAAAAAATGGGTTCATCAAATGAACCCATTTTGTTTTCTAAAATTACGTTATGCTTCGGTTGGAGCTTCTTCTGCAGGGGTATCTGCTTCAGCCTTTGCAGCTTCCTCTGCGGCTTTAGCTGCTTCAGCAGCTTTTGCTTCTTCCTCTGCTGCTTTTTTAGCCATAGCCTTCTTCGAAAGCTTAACCGTTTCTTTCTTTTTATAGTTCAAAGAACCGTCAGCATTGCAGTTTGCAATAAGGTACTTGACCGTATCCGTAGGTTGAGCGCCTTTTTTAATCCAGCTCTCAGCACCTTCTTTATTTAACTTCATGTCCTTAGTTTTAGGATTGTAGTAACCTAATTCTTCAATAGGTTTACCTTCTCTTTTAGTGGTAGAGTTAATAACAATAACTCTGTATGTTGGAGCTTTTTTAGCACCCAGTCTTTTTAATCTGATTTTTAACATTCTTTTTTCCTTCTTTTATTTATATTTCGTTTGACAAAAAACCAGCCGTCTGTTTTTTATCATGAACAAATCCAAGAGGATAAGGATGTGTTCAATATAAGATAACCACAAAACCTTTACAGAATCAAGTATCAATGCAATAAAACTTATCAAAATTTTGTTAAAAACTTATTATGCCGATTTATTCCGTAAACTGGCAATTAAAAAAACTCACAAAAAAAGGTTTAATTTTTAATCTTTGACTGAATAATTCTTGCAGCGGAATGTAAAATATCAACGCTTGCAGAAAACGGCGGGGCATAAGTTAAATCGATATCAAGAAGATCTTTAACCTCCAAATGATTTGCCAATCCGACCGAAATGCTATCGATTTTTTTATCTGCATCTCCGCATCCGATTGCCTGTGCGCCCAGTATTCTGTGTGAACGCATATCTGCAATTAGTTTTAATGTTATATTTTCAACTTCCGGCATATATCCGGCTTTATCTTTTTTTGTTATAACAGTGGAAACGGTGTCATATCCAAGCCGTCTTGCCTCTCTTTCTGTAAGACCTGTTTTGGAAATATTAAGTCCTAAATATCTTGTAATCGCAGAACCCAAAACTCCTTCAAAATCCTTGTTATCTCCGCATAAATTCATGGCAGCGGTTCTGCCTTCTTTATTTGCGGTTGAACCTAACGGAATCCAAACCGGAGTATTTGATATTATATGCACTTTTTCTGCACAATCACCACAGGCATAAATATCCTGAATACTTGTTTCCATTCGGCTGTTTACTTTTATAGCTCCGGTTGAGCCTATTTCTATACCGGCATCCTCTGCAATGTCAACGACCGGTTTTACACCGATAGAAAGCACTACCATGTCTGTTTCAAAACCGACTCCTTTTTGAGTAAGTATGCCTGTAACATTTTCCTCTCCGATAAATTTTTCAACGCTGTCTTCATTCAAAATTTTGACCTGTTTATTAGAATTTTCCAGAATATAATTTTGCACTATAGCGGAAATTTCTTCATCTAATATCGGCATAATAAACGGAGAGCGCTCGATTAGGGTAACATTTTTTCCGTTTTTAACAAATGCTTCCAGAAGTTCAATATTGATATATCCTCCTCCTATGAGGGTAATATGGTTAATTTCACGCATTTTATTTCTTATGGCAACACCGTCTTCAAGCGTTCTCAAGGTATAAAAATTCTTTTTATCAATAACATGTTCAAAACCTTTTGTAACAGGTCCGGCGCCGGTTGCAATTACAAGCTTGTCATAATTGACAGTAAAAATTTCATTGGTTTTAAGTTTTTTTACTTCAATCTTTTTTTTATCCGGTATTATTTTCGTAACACAGTGTTCAAGATGAATATTTACCCCTGATTTTTCAAACTCTGATTTTGGACGAACAATCAATTTTCGATAATCTTCAAATACACCTTCGATATAAAAAGGTAAACCGCATGTGGAATAAGAAACATTTGTATCAGCGGTATAAATATCAACTTCTGAATCAGGTAAAAGTCTTTTTGTTTTAGCGGCTGCTTTTGCACCTGCGGCAACTCCGCCAATTATAACTATCTTCATACACAAATTGTTATTTAAGAAACAATTTGTTTCAATTAGACAACAATCTTATTTTGTATTATTTGAAATATGCATTTGGGTGTATTAAGCAAAACATTAAACTTTAGTTTGAGAATATTCATAATTAACGATAATTATCATTATATATATTTAAAGTTAATATATTAGTATGGAAATACGAGATAATGACAGAGTTTGTATATTTGCACCGTTAGGGGAAAAGTTGGACAGACGAGAATCTGCCCGTTTAATGACAGAAATTGCACATGAAACGAGACAGGTAGGAATAGACTTAAAATATGTGTATGACTGCACTATAGATTTTATAGAAACGCTTAAAGAATCCGCTCAAAACAAACAAATAGCAATTTTTAACATACCTTCGGACATATTTGCTTTGTTTAATGTTATGAAACTTGATAAAGTTGTAAACCTCTATGTTTCTGAATCCGACTTTGAGAACCAGAGCAGAAGGCTTATTAACAGGCATTTTGAACTGGTTTAGTAGTATATTTCCTGTATTAATCCTATTATTTTATTAAGGAAATTTTTGTATTTAATTCTGTCCGCAGCTCCCGATAAAACTATATCCGAAATATCTTTGCATGGTCTTATATAGAACGACGCTTTTTTATTTGCATTTGAATAAATAATATCCGCAGAATCTCCAAGTCCTCTTTCTGCAGCTCTTATGTAGAACCTGTCACGCTTTATATTTTCGGGAATATCAACATATATTTTAAAATTAAACGCATCTCTGACCTTGTTTGTCAACGTAAATAAACCTTCCGATATTATGATTTTTGATGGTTTTGCAAATGTATAATTATCATGCCTGATAGCTGTTCCGCTCATATCATATTTCGGAAGATAAACGGCTTTGCCCGAAAGAAGCTCCATTATATGCTTGCACATGAGTTCTAATTCAAGAGCATCAGGGCTGTCCAAATCGTAATTTTTTGCAAACTCGGAGAAACTTCCGGCTTTTTTGACCATATCTGAACGGTCGTAGTAATAATCGTCTGTATTTACCCTTGTAATAATATCAGGGATTCCGAATTCAGAACCAAAAGACTCGATAGTCTCTATCAAATCTTTTGTTATTGTAGATTTCCCGCTCGCAGTCTCTCCGGTGATTCCTATTGAAGCAGGCATATTTATTTTTCCGGAAATATATGCCGAAATTTTCTTTATAGCAATCGGTTTGTATGACAAAAGAACTGAATTTGGAGTATTCAGTTCTTTTTCAAAAATATTAAACAAATAATTCTCAATTACGTCAGACAATTCTGACGGGTTAGAAATGTATTGAGCTTTGTTGGTAATTTTATGTGTATTTGTGATATTTTGTAGCATATAAAAAACTTTCTTGTTTTATTATACATAAATTAAAACTTATGAAAAGACTTTTTGCGTTTATAACCAAAAAATATTTACAATTTGTAATTTTTAGAGCAAATAGGGAGGGTAAAGAGGTATGGAGGTATAACAAATTCATCTCTTGAGGATGCGGAAAAAGTCGAAAAATGACAATTTTTCGAACTTTTTCAAATCCGACTCAAGGTGTGTGAGAGTCAGGCTAGGTGTGGGATAGCACATAGCCTGACTCGAAACCGTACCCCGAAGTTTGCGAAGAAAAACGAAGTTTTTCCGCAAACTCTCTTTGTAAATTTTTGTAACAACACTTCTAAAAACATTAAAGTTTTGAAAAAAATTGCCGTTATCCATGCAAAGAAGGCAGTTATAGAAAATAGAAAGGAGATTTCTCCAATGGGTAATGGTTTCGATATTAATAATATAAAACATAGTGGTCTTAGAGACTTAGCATATTTTTACGATATGAATAGCAATGGTCGTCTTGACGAAGATGAAGTAAGTATTTTTATAAAAAAAGCAAGATTTGTTGCTTTTAGTAGTGATGATAATAATGTTGTAGCAAAAGAAGAACTTCAGGATATCAAACGCAAAGTTGACACAAATGCTACTTCTATACAAAATACAGTTATTGAAGAACAGCATCGTGATTTGGATAAAAAAGAAAAGAAACTCAGCCGTAAGAATTTTGAACAAGAAATCGAAGCAATTCTGTCCAATAAAGATATAAAAACTCTTAGTGAGGCAAAGACCGCTTTGCAGGATATAGTAAAGCGTTCGAATAACACTGTATATAGCGAAAATTTCGATAAAATGCAAGCTTATTTTGAAAAAGCACAAGCATCTCAATTTAATTCTAAAGAGGACATTGACGCTTTAAAAAAAGAACTTAAAAAGATAGAAGGCTACGATAAAGATTTAGCTGAATCTGTACTGGCATTCTGTGAAAAGGTGCAGATACAGAAAGAAGTAGATGAAGTTTCAAAAATGTTTTTTGAGATACAATCCGAAAATTACACTACTAAACTTGAAGAATTAAAAACAAAATTGAAAGAAGAAGGCAAATGGAATAAATCCTATTATGAAACAGCTTTTGATTTCGTTAAAGACAATGTAGTTCCTCAAACTATATCGAGCGAAATCAGAGAAACCTTGGTAAGTGTTTCGGGGGATGCTCGTTCGAAAAATTTGAAAGAAGGAGAAAAACTGCCTGAAACCAAAGATGAATTGGTTGAGGAAATAAAAAAAGCTCATAAAAAGAATATTACAAATTTAAATTTCTTTTTAACCGAATTAAAAAGGTTACCGGATTTAAAAAATGTTACGGAGACACAATATGAGGGTCTTTCTGATAGTACAAAAAAAATGCTGGGCGACATAAAGAAATATAAACAAGAGGGTGCAACAACCTACGACTTAAGCAGATTTGATGTTGAAGAGGATACATTAAAGGACAAAGTATTCGACCAAGCAATAAAAGATAATGAAGTCTTTATAGAAGTAGCCCGAAGACGCGGTATTGTGCTTAACAGGCGAAAAGAACTCCAACATTTTACGCAGGAACAGTATGACGCTCTTTCTCCAAAATTAAAAGTTTTATTAGATAAAAATGATTATCTGAAAACTCACAAAAGAAGCGATAAAGATGGTAATACATATTATGATCTTAGTGATTTATCAGAAATCATTGAGTATCGCTCAGGTGCAGATTTTATTGTAAATATAGACAAAGATTCCCAAAAAGACAGCGAGCTTGAATATATAAGAACAGATCTTAATGAAAAATTTAAGGTAGAATACGATATCAGCGATGAATTAAAGGAAATTATTGAATTATGCGACTACGAAACTTATGATAAAGACCATGAGGTGACTATTTCAAAACTTGGCAAAGGCTTGTTGAATGGTGCCGCATCCGGTGCTGTGGCAGGCGCTGTGACTACTTCAAAAAGAAACATTGTAGTTAATTACGATCCGCACGATTACAATATACATATAAATAATGTACTTAGTCAAAATATTGGTGATTTGGAGGGTCTGGATATTGACACAATAATAAATATAGTAACAGATCCAACCCAAATTAAAATTAAATATGCTGAAAGCTTGCTTAAGAATATAAGTACTGGCGCTATAGCAGGTGCTGCTGTAGGTATGGTAATGAGTGCACTGCATACATGGCTTATCGGAAATGATGTCGGTGCAGAAACATCTTGTGTATCACTATTAGATTATGATAATACAAACAGAAGATATACAAATTATAATGAGTTTGTTGATTATGTCAAAAAAAGCAAGGGCGATTATGATAAACTCAAGGGTGCTTTGGAAAAATTCAAACCAGGAGATGACGTAGATCCAAAAGCTGAAAACAATTGGAATCATGCGATGTTCTTTAATATCCTGAGACAGGATGCAGGTGTCGGTTCTCGCCTGAATCCTCAAGAATGTGTCGGCAGAATCTACAAAGACGTAGAAGTGCCACCGCCACAAAAGGAAGTAAAAAAAGAAGAACATGAAGAAAAGAAAGAAAAAAAGAAAGAACCTCCAGTAGATGAACCGTTGTATTATGACGAAAAAATAACACAGCATGTCAATATGAATGTTCAAAAACAAAGTTGGCAAAATCTGTCCCGAGAAAAATTATATGATTGTTTTGGCGATAGTGACAGGGAGAACATTCGTATGATGAAAATTATGCAAGGTATGAGTGGCGAGTTGCTATATATTGAAGATTTGGAAACATTACGAGATATAACCTTCAAAACAAAAGGTTTATTTAAGAAAAACGCAGACGGAACATATGACATAACATATACCGAAAAGAAGCTTAAAGAAGCATTTAAAGACTTCCCATTCCCTGCCGGCTACAATTACAACTATCATCAAGCAGCCGTAGCACTGTGTTCAACAACAATGGGTGATGAGAATAATAACATAATAGCACCAATGACATTGTATCGCAGAAACGGTGACTCATGCAATCGAAAAGAAAATATTAAACCGGCACCGAGATGCAATAACAGAAAGGATACAAAAAACCGTGGACAAGTAAGCGAGACAAAAACAATTCAACGTGCAATCCAAAGAGGCGATAACGGAGAAATAAATATGAATCCTTCACAACAAGAGTTTGACAACTACAAACAAAAAGGTAAACCGAAAAATATAATAACATAACTAGCAAAAAAGGCGGAATAAAATTCATTCCGCCTTTATATTATAACTACATACTAACCAAGTTGTCATCCTGAAAGAATGAAACGAAATGGTTCCAGCTTTTTTGCCGTACATCCATACCCTATAACGCTCCTACACCATTACCCCTCCCGTCCTTCGAACACCCGCCCCTGCTAAATGGATGCCGCTGGAGCGGGTATATAAAAAGAGGTCAGGCTTTAACCCAACCTCTTTTATGATATTTAGGATTATAACCGATACTACTCTCCTATCGAGATATAGCAGTCTTTTCTCTTATTTACATAAGTTGTATGCAACAACTCGTGTGCTTTATGAGAATTTGGTTTTTCAAGATGTTTGTTATACAAATCCTTGATTTCAGGGTTTTCATGAGATTTTCTCCATTCAACTTCTCTGTCATCCTGATACAAACCTTCCGCTCTCAACTCTTTGATATTAGAATCGTTACAGCTTTGAGGCTGACCACCTCCGTTAATACATCCTCCCGGACAAGCCATTACTTCAAGAAGCTGGTAATCAGCTTTGCCTTCTTTGATTTCTCTCATACATTTTTCTGCCTCTCTCAATGTATTAACAATTTTTACCTTTATATGAGTTCCTTTAAGGTCAAGTTCAACGGTTTTAACTCTCTTGGTTCCTCTCATATCATTAATTACAACATCTTTCAGAGTTTCTCCGGTTGCAACTTCATAAGCCGTTCTTGCTGCAGCTTCCGCAACACCGCCTGAAACACCAAAGATTGTTCCTGCTCCTGTATATTTGCCGAACGGAGAATTAGGTTCTTCGCCTTCAAGAGCATTAAAATCTATTCCGGCACCTTTTATCATTCTGCCAAGTTCTTGAGTTGTAAGAACATAATCAATCTCTTGACGACCGTCTGCCATCTTGAACTGCTCTCTTTGTCCTTCATATTTCTTTGCTGTACAAGGCATTATAGAAACACTTACAAGGTTCTCAGGAGTAATGTCTTCATAATATTGAGGAACATATTCTCTGATTACTGCACCCATCATACCTTGAGGAGATTTACAGCTTGAAAGATGTTCAAGCATATCAGGATGCTGAGTTTCAAGGAATCTTACCCAGCCCGGACAGCAAGATGTGAAAATCGGTAACTTTCCGCCGTTTTTCAATCTGTCGATAAACTCGTAAGCTTCTTCCATAATCGTTAAGTCTGCCGAAAAGTTGGTATCAAATACCAAATCAAACCCGATTTTTCTCAACGCTGCATTAATTTTCTTAGTGGAATTTACCCCCGGTTCAAGTCCGAACATTTCGCCAATTGCTACACGAACAGATGGCGCAAATTGAACAACAACTTTCTTTTGAGGATTTGTAATTGCATTCCAAACTTCATCCAATTGTGTCGAATTGATTGTTAAAGCACCTGTCGGACAAACTGCAGCACATTGACCGCAGTTAATACATTCGCTCTTTGCAAGCGGTCTCCCAGCCATTGGCTCTACAACAGTTTTGCTTCCTCTGTTAGCAAAGCCCAATACCTGCAAACCTTGGTGTTCGTCACAAGCTCTTACACAAGCTCCGCAAAGTATACACTTGTTATTATCACGAACCAAAGCACAAGAAGATTCATCAATCGTCGCCATTTCTTCTCTTTGTGCATATTGTTTAACCCCCTTGATTCCGTATTCTTCAGAATATCTTTGAAGTTCGCAATTGCCCGATTTATCACAAGTAGTACATTCCCTGTCATGGTTAGCAAGAAGTAGTTCCAAAACCATTTTTCTGATTTTTCTGACCTTTTCTGTATTTAAATGAACCTTAATGTTTGCTTCCGGAGGCATTGTACAAGATGAATTTATCATCTTTCTGCCGTTCGGATATTCAACTTCTACAACGCACATTCTGCAAGCACCGAAGGATGTCAAATCCGGTCTGTAACATAATGTTGGAACATTCATTCCCGATTTTCTAATTACTTCCAACAGATTGGGTTCATTAGTAAATTCGACTTCTTTACCTTCTATTATTAATGTTTTCTTATCTTCTGACATAATTTTTTTCCTTATTATTATCATTTTCCATTTTCAATTTTGAAACAAAAAATTAATTTATTCTTTAACAATAGCTTTGAACGGACATGCATTCAAACAAGCCTCGCACTTAATACATTTTGATTGATCAATCTTGTGAGGATTCTTAACTGTTCCTTCAATAGCACCTACAGGACAAGTTCTTGCACATTTTGTACAACCCTTACACAAATCAGGATTGATTTGAATTTTCTTCATCGCAGTACAAACACCAGCCGGACATTTGTGATCACGAATGTGTGCAATATATTCATCCTTAAAGTATTTCAAAGTTGAAAGTACAGGGTTTGGAGCTGTTTTACCAAGACCGCAGAGAGAGCCGTCCTTAACTGTCAAAGCCAATTGCTCCAATCTGTCTAAATCTTCCATATTGCCCTTGCCTGCTACGATTTTTTCCAAAATCTTAAGCATATTTTTTGTACCTTCTCTGCAAGGAACACACTTACCGCAGGATTCGTTCTTCGTAAAGTTCATAAAGAATCTTGCAACTTCAACCATACAAGTATCTTCAGCCATTACAACCAAACCGCCAGAACCAACCATTGCACCCGCTTTAATCAACGAATCATAATCCATTGATATATCAAGGTGTTCTTCGGTTAAACATCCGCCTGAAGGGCCTCCGATTTGTACAGCTTTGAATTTCTTACCGCCACGGATTCCACCGCCTATATCAAATATAATCTGCCTCAAAGTTGTTCCCATCGGAACTTCAATAAGCCCGGTGTTGTTAACTTCGCCTGTCAATGCAAATGTTTTAGTACCTTTAGAGGTTTCACAACCCATTGACGAGAACCACTCAGCTCCATTAAGTATAATCAACGGAACATTTGCAAGAGTTTCAACATTGTTAATCAAAGTAGGTCTTCCAAACAAACCTTTATTTGCAGGGAATGGCGGTTTCGGACGAGGCATGCCTCTTTCGCCTTCAATAGAAGCAATTAGGGCTGTTTCTTCCCCGCAAACAAATGCGCCTGCACCTTCTTTGATATGAATTGTGAATGAGAAATCGCTTCCCATAATATTCTTTCCTAAGAAATTTCTCGCTTCGGCATCTGCAATAGCTTTTCTCAATCTCTTGATTGCAAGAGGATATTCTGCACGGACATAGATATACGCTTCGTCAGCACCAATTGCAAAACCTGCGATTGCCATACCTTCAAGAAGTTTATGAGGATCGCCTTCCATAACTGAACGATCCATAAATGCACCGGGATCGCCTTCGTCGCCGTTACATACTACATAGGATTTTCCACCTCTGTTTGCGGCAGTGAATTTCCACTTCATACCGGTCGGGAAACCTCCGCCTCCTCTGCCTCTTAAACCCGATTTTGTAATTGTATCAACGACTCCGTCCGGATTATTTTCTTCAATAACTTTCGACAAAGCTTCGTAACCTCTTACTGCAATTGCTTCATCTATAGATTCGGCATTGATTTTACCGCAGTTTTTAAGAGCCGTACGAGTCTGCTTAGCGTAAAAATTGATATCGTCATTCTTATGAACAGCTTCACCGGTTTTAGGATCTTTGTACAAAAGCCTTTCAACAGGCTGGCCATTTTTGATATGACTTTCAAAAATTTCTTCAACATCTGCCTCGTGAACTTTTACATAGGTAACGTGTTTGTCAGGTATAATAACCAAAACGCCCTGTTCACAAAAACCGTGGCATCCTGTAGGTACAACGGTCATCTTGTCATAATCAGTAAGCGTAGAAACATTTGCACCTAATTCTCTGAACTTTTCAATAACCTTCAAAGAGCCATTTGCGACACAGCCCGTACCTGCACAAACAAGAACTCTCAAACCTTGTTCTTTTATATACTTTTGAGCATTTGCCTGCTCTTGTTTAATATCTGTATTTAGTGTCATTAATTTTCCCCCCCTTCTTCTTTCATTAATGTGTCAAGAATGACGCTTATTGCATCAGACGTCATTTGGGGATAAACTTTGTCGTTTATCATGCAAACCGGCGCAAGACCGCAAGCACCTAAACAGCTAACAATTTCAAGTGAAAACAAACCGTTATCACAAGTTTTTTGACCTTCTTTAAGTTTTAATTTATTCTTAATAGCATTCAATACAGGCATAGAACCTCTAACGTGGCATGCCGTACCGTCGCAGACTCTGATTTCATATTTACCTTTTGGTTCTAA
This sequence comes from uncultured cyanobacterium, assembly GCA_945487905.1. Taxonomy (GTDB): domain Bacteria; phylum Cyanobacteriota; class Vampirovibrionia; order Gastranaerophilales; family Gastranaerophilaceae; genus CAG-196. Next base: position 22,784 of record CALYTW010000011.1, on the reverse strand, counting down.
TGAAAACTGAGCATAAAATGTAGCTACACCGTAAACCGTAGCAGGAGAAAGTCCGTCAACACGTTCTCCAATGTATGTCATAGCTTCTTCGGGCAGATACCTGTATACTTCCTGAACATTTTGAAGCATTGCAATGAGGTAAGATTTTTTGTAATCATACTTTTTCAGAATATCCTCAATTACCTGAAAATCAATCATCGTGCTTATTCCTGTCATCTATTCTCTCCTTGAAAACAAGTTGTTACCAAACACCTATAAAGTACCATAAACATAAAGCTCAGGCAAGTAGCGGAGCATAATTTGAGAAAATGATATTTATTGAGTTCAATAACGGAACTTATCCGCTTAGCATCAACCCTCAATCAAGAGAGATTTCCCCGTCATAGCATTGCCATTCGCAAGCCCTGCTATATCAAGAATTGTCGGAGCTATATCTCTTAGTGCAGCTTCCGCTCTTTCATCAATCTTTACCAGTCCGTTTTTAATTTCTGTTTCATGTTCCGGCAAAATAACAAAACAGGGGACAGGATTTTCGGTATGTTTGGTCGAAAGTCCGTTTTCAATATTGCCGTGATCTGCTGATATCACAACAGCGTAGTCATTTGCAATTGCGTGCTGAACCAAATCAAAAACAGCTTTATCAATATCTTGCGCAGCTTTAACACTCAATTTGGGATTTCCCTTGTGTCCTATAATATCTCCGTTTGCAAGATTTGCTACTATAAAATGCTTTTTGTCAGTGTTATTTGTCATTTCCTGTTCAAGAATTTCAACCTGTTCTCTTAGACTTTCCGGAAGTTTTTCAGGATCAACACATCCAGGGAGTTTAATATCCTTCAAATTTTTGTGTATTATATCTTTTGAACCGTTGTAGAAAAACGTCACATGTGAATGCTTTTCTTTTTGAGCGCAAGAAGTTATGTGCCAGCCCCTTTCAAGCAATTCTTCTTTTAATGTACCGCTGTATTTCATTGTATCCAGTGCTGTCGGAAGTTGAAATTTCGGGTCATACTCTGTCATTGTAACAAAATAAAGGTTTTCCGGCCTGTGTCCTTTTTTTACGAACTCATAGTTAGTATCTTTGTAGGCAAGCGAAGCTGTCAAACCTTTTGGTCTGTCGGTTCTGTAATTCGCAAAAATTACTGCATCATTATCTGAAATTCTTGGAGAACCTTTAACAATAGTCGCCGGAATTTCAACCCCTACATGGTTTTCCAGCTGCCTTTTTAAACCTTCATTTATATTGTCAACCTGTAGTGAATTAGAACCGTCAACGAGCATTCTGTATCCCTGTTCAATCCTGCTAGAATCTCCTGATTTATCAAGTGCAATACTCCTTCCGATTATACTTGCAACTTGGGGATAACCATTTTCTTTTAATATCAGATTTAACTTGTTTAAATATTGAATGGAAGAAGAACTTGTAGGCCCGTCGCCGTTAAGAAAAGCATGTACAGCAAGATTTTTGACTCCGTTTTCTCTTGCCATTTTTATTAAAGCTTCTATATGTTCGAGCTTTGAATGCGTATGGCTGTAGCCGATACTGCTCAATATATGCAAAGTCGATTTATTCTTTTTTGCATAATTCATTGCATTTAAGAATTCTTTATTTTCAAAAAAACTTCCATCTTCAAGAGCTTCATCAAGTCTTACCATCGCCTGTTTTATATTTCGGCCGGTTCCCATTACACCATGGCCGACTTCAGAATTCCCAGGTTCGCCATCTTCCAATCCAACAAACCTACCGGCAGCCTCTACCGGCCTGAAAAGAGTCATTCCAAATGCATTGTGTTTCATCCCTGTAAGAAAAGGCATATTTCCCAGAATCGGGTTAGTTGAAACAGAATCTTTTATTCCGACTCCGTCCATTACGATATGCATAATTTTATTGTAACTCTTTGTCAAAGCTTCAAAGTTAATATTCTGTCCGCTTCGTTCTGTTTTATTTGAAGCTGAGACTGTATTATTGTAATTGTAACAAACTCTGTTAATTGTATTTATTTTCATCAACACACACTTTCTAATATATAAAAACCTCTAAAAATATTTTTTGCTATTAATGTATATTTTCGGTTCTCTGAATACTTGCATCCAAAGAAACGAAATCCCTGCCGTACAAATCCGCAAAGCCCATATGAATCATCTTAACTCCAGGGCGGAGAGCATTTGAGTATTTAGCATGACCGTTATCAACAACAAGCGTTTTTCCAGTTCCTTCCTCCTGTATAAAGTTTTCATAGAAACAGTCTGTAATAAACACTCCTCTGTCGGCAAGCGGTTTAAGCTCGTTTTTAAGTGCTGTATCTTCATAGATTACACCCAAATCATCGGTTCTGCCTTCGGGTTTTATATGTTTTCCTTTGATAAAAGGTCTTACTACAGCATTTGCTCCATAATCATAGAATATCATTTCCGGAACATTTTCACATCCGTTTGCTCTTAGATAGTAATCTACAACAGCATTCAAATATGGAGAATCCGGACGCATTGCGGAATTTTCTTTGTCAGCAGCATTTTTGCATGTTTTTTCCGCAGGATTAAACATTTCCATAGTTACAAAATACCTGTGTTTTGCACCTTCCGGATCAAGAGCAAAGAGTAATTTTGTGGAATAAGGTCTCAAAATCGGAGAATACGTGTAATTTTTGCCGTTTACATTGACTGTTGTCGGTTTCATCAGCCGTAAAAACGGAACTTGTTTTTCCAACTCAGCTTTTTCTTCTTCGCTTGAAGCTTTCAAATAACCTGAAATTTTGGATTTCAAGAAATCTTTTGCAAACCTTGCAGGATTAACTGCGTTTTTCTTTGCTTCGGGATATTTTGCCGAAAATGCATCCAAATCCTCCATAAAATCTCTGAATTCAACAAATTCTTTGACAAGCTCAGAGTTTCTGACCTCTTGAGTTAATGCCCTAAAATCTTCAACACTGCCTATTTCTTCAGGAAGTTTGCCCAGTGTAAAATCTTGACTTCCTGCTGTTCTCAAACTCTTGAGCTTCAAAGCTTCTATCATAAGATTCGGAGAAATTTTTACCATATCTTCTACAGAAACTTTGTCATTTTCAAAAATCTCTTTTTTGAAATATTTTTCATAAGCTCTTTGATAACCGTCTTTGTGATAATACCAGCTCTTAAAACTGTCTTTATCATTATTAAATAAACCAAGCAGGCGCTTCATATTTTCATCTGAATTCAAAGGATTTTGGGTAATTTCTTCTATAAAGGATTTTGATAACGCCTCATTCCCTGTAACCTCATAGAGAAATTCTTTATACATTTCATGCGAGCTTTTTTCTCGATAAGAAGCAATTGCCGGCGGATACCATCCTGTTAAATATTCAAAAATACCCATTTCCGGATATTTCGCCGTAATATCACGATAACCTTTGTTCAAAACCGGTCCTTTTTTTAAAAGGCGAGCTTCTTTTGCACCCATAAAACTCGGATGTATGTAATATACATTGCTCAACTCTGTTTGTTGAAATGATGCCGATGCCGGAGTTTCTTTCGCAGGCAATTTTGCCATGCTTAAACCGTTATTGTTGCTGTTTATATTGGCTAGTGCGTAGATTTTCATATCAATTCCTTTACATTTATTAACTTGAAACTCTCTCCGCTTATACTCCGATATTACTTCATACCGTTAGTCTTAATCATACTGTCATACATAACGTCAGGTTTTTCAGCACCCTTGAGCAAATCCAAAAATGACGGTGCAACTCTGTTGATCGCCGCATCTTTAGCATCATCAAGGAATACTTTGCCTGACTGAATGAATCTTTCAAAACCCGGAAGAACAGCTATGAAAGGAACAGGATTACTTGTATGACCACCATGAGTCATGTCTTCAATATTTCCGTGATCAGCTGTAATAATGGTTGCTATTTTGTTTTCTCTTGCCGTATCAACAATACGGAATAACACTCTGTCAAGGAAGTTTAAGGTTTTTACACCTTTTTGGAAGTTATTGTCATGCCCTATCATATCCGGATTCGCAAAATTAACAACCATTGCTTTTGACTTTTTATTATCCATCCAGCTCATAATCAAATCCCTTAAAGTCGGAGCTTCCATTGCCGGATGTAATTTTTGATGATCCGATGAAGGAAAGAAATAACTTGTATCAGAAAATCTTACATGTTTTTTACCGTCAAAGAAGAAGGTAACGTGAGCTTGTTTTTCTGTTTCGGCAGCAATCCAAGGATTGTATTTCTGGTCATTCAATACCTGAGTAAGAGTATTTGAATGTACTTGAGCCGGAAATGCGACAGGAAGATGATACGAAGGATCATACTCTGTCATACAGACAAAGTTCAGGTTTTGAAGCCTTCTTTGTTCGTTTAAGAATGGTGCTGAGCATTCAAGCTGGGTAATTGCATCCGTTAATTGACGAGTTCTGTCATTTCTGTAATTTGTAAAGATTACACCATCGTTATCCTGTATAGGTTTAAATCCGCTTAAAATAACCGGAGGCATGTCTTTTTCAAGGAATTTTCCGGGTTCATTTTTAAAAGTATGAAGTTTTTCAAAGATATCTTCAAATTTTTCAGCTTGATAATCTGCCTTGCCGTTTACAAGAAGATTATATGCAACACCGGTTTTTTCCCAGTTTCTGGATCTGTCCATCGGGTATTTCATACCGATAAAGGAAGCAATTTTTTCGTAACCGCAGTCTTCTAATACTTTATTCGTTCTTGCAACAAAGTCAACTGCAGTACCTTCCAAACAATCTCTGCCATCTAAAAATGCATGAACTTTTAAATCTGGGATGCATCTGCTTGATGCCATTTTAATCAATTCATGCAGATGTTCCGTTGAACTGTGTACATAACCGTCGCTAAGCAACGTCATCAAATGTAAGGTTGAATTGTTGTTTCTTACATGATCCATGCAATCCTTGAACGCTTTGTTTACATGGAAAGTTCTGTCTTTAATTGCATTATCAATAACCATCAAGTCTTGAGGAATCATTCTTCCCGCACCGAGATTATTATGTCCGACTTCCGAACTCCCTGCCAGTTTAGCAGGCAGCCCTACAAAAGATCCGGATGCTTCAATCGGTCTGAATAAAGTATCTCCGTATGAATTGTGAATCAATGATTTATAAAAAGGCATCCTTGCGACATCAAACGGGTTTTTTGCCCCGCCTTTTTTAATTCCGTATCCGTCAAGAATAATTAATAATTCTTTGTTAAATTGTTTTGGAACTGTTTTAAAAGCAGGTAAATATTCGTGTCGATTGTTAGTTTGATTTAGTCCGACTACCGAATTAATACTGTTAATTTTCATGCAATACCCCTTATCTCTAATAAATATCCGCTTATATCTGTTAAAAACAGCAACAAAAAACGAAACAACCGTTTATTTTTCTTAATACTGCGACATAACCATAGCACCTATTAAAATGACACACATACTTGACACGAATTATGCACAATTTCTGTGTCTAAAGTTTACAATAAACGATATAATTTGTAAAGCCTTTTATATATACATACTACACTTTTCTTTACATACATGTTACAATTCAGATATGGACGGAGTTAATCAGGAATATTTAGATGAACTGAAAGCAGATGCCCGTGAAAAGATTGAGAAAGCGGAGCTGTACCAATACAAAGGAAGCGTGTCAAAACTTTTAGGTTTGACAGTGGAAGTAAAACTTCCTGGACTTAAGATTGGCGATTTGTGCTATATAGAAGCTGCGACAGGGGAAAGAAAACCTGCAGAAGTTGTAGCTTTTAAAGGAGATGCGGCACAATTACTTTTGCTCTATGACGGAACGGGAATAGGTCAAGGGAGTTTGGTTCAAACTACGGGTAAGCCTATTACAATTCCGGTCGGAGATTTTCTTTTGGGAAGATTGATTAACCCTATGGGAGAACCGATTGATGGAAAACCGTTAAATACGGAAGGTGCAATCTGGCGTACCATAGAGGGTGCAGCACCGGATCCTTTTGAAAGGCCGATTATTACGGAAATGTTTTCTACCGGTGTACGTGCCATAGATTCATGTATGACCTTCGGATGCGGTCAGCGTATGGGACTGTTTGCAGGTTCAGGGGTAGGCAAAAGCACGCTTTTGGGAATGATTGCAAGAAACTCCGATGCTGATGTTAACGTAGTTGCTCTTATAGGCGAACGTGGAAGAGAGGTTAAAGAATTTATTGAAGATTCTCTAGGAACAGAGGGCATGAAAAAATCTGTTATTGTATGTTCGACAGGAGACCAGCCTCCTTTGATAAGACAAAAATGCCTGCTTGCAGCAACTTCTGTTTGCGAATATTTTAGAGATCAAGGGAAAAAAGTTTTCTTAATGACAGATACGATTACCCGTTGTGCAATGGCAGGACGTGAAGTAGGGCTGTCTGTCGGAGAACCTCCTACAATGAAAGGTTATCCGCCGTCAATTTTTTCTTGGATACAAAGAGCAATTGAAAGAGCCGGAAACAGTTCTAAGGGATCAATAACTGCTTTTTATACAGTGCTGATGGAAGGCGATGACATTAATGACCCGATTGTAGACACAGTGCGTGGTATAACCGACGGACACATTTTCTTATCAAGAAAAGTTGCAGAGGCTAACCATTATCCTGCAATTGATGTTTTAGGAAGTATTTCCCGTTTAATGTCTGCTATAGCTTCACGGGAACATAAAGATGCCGCAGCGAAAATGAGAAAAATACTTGCTTTATACAGAGAAAATAAAGACTTAATTGATGTTGGTATGTATCAGAAAGGTACTAATCCGAAACTTGATATAGCAATAGATATGATGCCGCAAATTAACGCATTTTTGCAGCAAAGAACATCGGACAGCGTAAATATGCAGAATACAATTGATACTCTGGTTAATATGATGGCAAATGTCGATATTTAGTTTTCAAACCTTTCAAAAATCGTTTCTATATTTTGCAGGTAGTCTTTAGGATTAAAACATTCTTCGATTTCAGATTCGGATAATTTAGCTGTTACTTCGGAATCTCTCAGCAAACCGTTTTTAAAATCCCCTCCGTTTAATGCTGAGAGTGCGTATTTTTGGACAAGCCTGTATGCATCTTCTCTTGCGAAACCTCTTTCTGTAAGTTTAAGCATTATTTTTTGAGAATATATGACCCCGCCGTATAATTTTGTGTTTTTAAGCATATTGTCTTCGTGTACAACAAGGTTTTCCATAACATTTTTAAATCTTACTAGCATAAAATCAACCAAAATAAGCGAATCCGGGAAAATTATTCTTTCCGCAGAACTGTGAGAAATATCTCTTTCATGCCAGAGATTAACATTTTCAAAAGCGGTTATCATATTTGAACGAACCACCCTTGATAAACCGCAAAGATTTTCACATAAAACAGGATTTTTCTTATGAGGCATTGCAGAAGAACCTTTTTGACCGATGCTAAATCCTTCTTCAACTTCACGCACCTCTGTTTTCTGAAGATGCCGGATTTCTGTTGCGAATTGCTCTATCAAAGAAGCAATTAATGCAAGCGAAAACATAAATTTAGCATGCCTGTCCCGTGAAATTATTTGTGTTGAAATCTTTGCAGGTTTTAATCCCAAATAACCGCAGGCATATTTTTCGACCTCTACCGGAACATTACTGTATGTTCCGACTGGGCCTGAAATCTGCCCAACCGTAACATCATCAAGAGCGTTAATAAATGTTTTCTTAGCACGATTTAATTCATCATACCAGTTTAAAAGCTTGAAGCCGAAGGTTATGACCTCGGCATGTACGCCATGAGAACGCCCGATACAAATTGTGTTTTTATACTTAAAAGCAAGCTCTTTTATTACCTTCAACAAATCTTCAAAATCTTTGAATATAATTTTTGAAGAATTTTTAATTTGCAAAGCAAAAGCCGTATCAATGACATCCGAGCTTGTCAAACCCATATGAATATATTTGGAATATTCGCATCCGACATTTTCATTCACATTAGTCAAAAAAGCGATTACATCGTGTTTAACTTCAGCCTCTATTTCGTCAATTCGTTGAATAGAAAAATCTGCCTTATTTTGTATATGGTTCAACGCTTCATTTGGAATTTTTCCAAGCAAATTATATGCCTTGCAAACAGCAAGTTCTACATCAAGGTAATATCTAAACTTTGATTCCTGCTCCCATATTTTTGAGATTTCTTCTCTTGAATATCTTTCAATCATAGTTTATACTCCTGCCGGTGCAAATTGCATTTCATATAGATGTTTGTATTTGCCGTTTGGAATAGAAATAAGTTCGTCATGCGTTCCAATTTCGGCAAGTTCACCTTCGTTTATGACTGCAATTCTGTCCGCATTTTGAATTGTAGAAAGCCTGTGTGCAATAACAAAAACCGTTTTATTTTTTATTAAATTGTCCAGAGCTTTTTGTACAACTGCCTCAGATTCATTGTCAAGAGCAGAAGTTGCTTCATCAAGTATTACAATCGGAGCATTTTTTATCATAGCTCTTGCTATAGCAACCCGCTGTCTCTGTCCGCCGGATAGAGATGCCCCTCTTTCTCCAACCACCGTATTTATTCCTTCAGGCAGTGTTCCCACAAATTCATCTATATGCGCCAGTTTCAACACTTCGCTGATTTCTTCTTCCGAAGCATTTTGCTTGCCCATTAAAATATTTTCTTTAATTGAACCCGTAAACAGGTAGTTATCCTGAAAAACGAAACTTATATTATTTCTTAAATCAGCTATATTAAAATCTCTCAAATCAGTACCATTTATAGTAATTGCCCCTGAATTTATGTCATAAAATCTCGGAATTAAATTGACAATTGTAGATTTACCACCACCGGAATTTCCTACAAGAGCTATGGTTTCATTCACACCGACATCCAGAGAGAAGTCTTTCAATACAGGTTGACCTTCTTCATACTCAAAATTGACATGAGAGAATCTTATCCCCGAACCCAATCCGTTAAACGGTTTTGGGTTTTCAGTATTTTTGATTTCAGGCATCAAATCAAACAATTCGAATACTCGGGCTATTGCTACAAAAATATTTTGCAAAGATGTTAGTGTCAAACCTAGACTTTTTGTCGGTTTATATAGCAATAACAACGATGTAATAAATGATGCAAATGCTCCTGCCGTCATGTCTCCGGAAATAATCAAACTGTTACCGTAGTTCATAACTATTGCAATACCTATCGAGCAGAAAAAGTACATAATAGGCGACATCCAGCCGACTCTCTTAACCAGTGACATTAAAAGTCCGAATTGAGTTCTTATTTGACCTTCAAATTTTTGATTTTGGTGTTCTTTCAAATTATATGCAGTTATAATTTTGTTTCCGGCAAAAGTTTCGTTAAAATTGGTTGTCATATCGCCGATAATAACCATATTTGCATTTGAAACGGATTTTATTTTCTTTCTGATAATCAAAACCGGAGTAAGTGCGATTGCCATAACACTGACACCTATTACCGCAAGCTTCCATGAGTTTACCAGCAAAACAATAACAAGTGCGGCCAGTTCAAAAATTGAAAGAATAAAAGATTTAATAGTATCTATCAAAGCTCTTGAGGCTTGTTCAGGGTCAGTCCAAAAACGGCTCAATACAAGTCCTGATGAATTTACATCATAAAATTTTGTATCCATTGCGGTTAGTTTATGAAAAAGGTCTATTTTTAAGTTATTGGACATTTTATTTCCTGTCCATTCCGAAAGGTAGTTGCAAATGTATCTCAGAACACCTTGTAACAAAGCAAAGAATACTATTGCATACGGAATAAATTGTATCAGGAATGCCTGCAGTTGTATCTTAAAACCTTGATATTCAAACACTTGAGTTTCGTTACCGTTTACAACATAATCCATATAAGGACGGAGAGAATATGCGATTACGCCATCCAAAAGTCCAAGCGGTATAGCAAGCAAAATAAGCAAAATTGTTCTTCCCAGAACAGTTCTTATATACGGAAACATCCTTTTCATAAGGTGTCCGTACCTGAAAGCATCCTGTGAATTTGTATCTTTTAATTTTAATTTATTTTCTGTTTCCATAAAACACTCCCTAATCTAAAAACATTTTATCATAAATAAAAAGTTGTTAATTTAGTTTTTACATAACGTACGTTGTTTGTGTATTTTAAAAAAGACACCATTAAAAATAATACAAAAGTCATTTACATATTAGGCATTATGTAAAAACTAAATTAACAACTTTATTTAATGGATATTTAATGTTAAAATTTACAAGGATATTGAAAATAAAGGAGATATATTATGAAAATAAGAGCAAGCCATATTCTTGTTGAAACAAAAGAACAAGCTGAAAATCTCTTGTTGGATATTGAAAACGGAATTTCTTTTGAAGATTTGGCAAAAGAATATTCCAAATGTCCTTCAAGTCGTGACGGCGGAGATTTGAGATGGTTCGGAAAAGGAATGATGGTTAAACCGTTTGAAGATGCAGCATTCGCATTAAAAGAAGGTGAAATTTCTCAACCCGTTGAAACTCAATTCGGCTGGCATTTGATTAAATGTACCGGTATAGATGAGTAGGGATAAATTAAAGGTATTGTACTTTTTTAAAATGAACGAATTACTCAGTAAATTAGACATTGATTATCTTTTGGTTAATTCCACAAATGAGTATTTGACGGAATATTCTGCTTTGTCGGAAAATGCACGCTATACTTTGACCGGATTTTCCGGTTCAACCGGCGATGCCTTGATTACGGAGAACAATATTTACCTGTTTGTCGACGGAAGATACCATATACAGGCTGATAATGAGGCAAAAGAAGGTGTTACTGTTGTAAAACTACAGTTGGGGCAAAATCAGGATGAAGAAATTAAAAAACTTATTAATCCTTCTAAAACACTCGGGATTGTTGCAAAAAAAATATCTCAAAAAAGATTGGAAACCTTTAAAGAATACCGCATTAAATTACTGGATAAAGACCCGATAAATAATTTTACCGAACGTCATAACACAAATTATGATAAAGCATTTGACGAAAAACAATATAATCCTAAAATTCCTGTATTCGTGACAAATCTTGAAGAAGTTTCCTACATTACCGGACTCAGAGATTGTTCTCAGGATAATTCGTCAAAAATTTGGGCAAAACTTTTTATTGACGAAAGAGGAAACAAAATTCTTTTTAAAAACAATGATGAATCAGAACGGTTTTTGAAAAAATACGATGGTAAAATTGTAGTGGATAAAACAGCAATAAGTGCTTATGATTACAATCTGATTAAGCATCCGATACATAAGGATTCTGAAATTAAGATGATGAAATCCGTAAAGACAGAGGAAGAAATAAACGCATACAAGGATGCATTTTTAAAAACGGATAAAGCAGTGATGGCGATTCGTGATTATATAGAAAACACCGGCAATTTATCGGAATACGATATTTCAACTCGCCTGAAAGAAGAATTCATCAAATACGGGGCAAAAGCTTTGAGTTTCAATTCTATTGTTGCCATAAACGAACATTCAGCACTTGCACACTACGCAAAAAATGACAAAAATACAGTTTTAAGAGACGGCGATTTGGTGTTGATAGATTGTGGAGCTTATTATGAAAGCGGTTTGGCGACGGATATAACAAGGGTTTTTGTAAAAGGGTGTCCGAATTCTACGCAAAAGAGAATTTATACAAAAGTTTTAAAAGCATTTTTAAACTGTTTCAATTCGGGTTTTAAGACAGGTTATGAGGTTGATTCGCTTGCACATACGATTTTGGATGCGGACATTGAGGATTTTGAATTTATTCACGGACTCGGGCATGGAATTGGAATCAATGTTCACGAAGCACCTCCGGCATTGAACAAAACGGAAATTGCACATACGGAAATACTTGATAATATGACTTTTACAATAGAGCCGGGGTTGTATAATCCGAAACATTTCGGTATAAGACTTGAAAATTCTTGTTATATGAAGGACGGAAAAATTCATTCCTTTGTCAAAATGGGATATGAAGGCAAATTGATTGACTATAATATGCTAAACGACAAAGAAAAAGAGTGGTTAAAGGAATTTGAGATTTTATGAAAATAACATCCGTAAACAATGAGTTAATCAAAGAAGCATCAAAACTTTTGAGAGGTAAATATAGGGACGAAACCGGATTATTTCTTCTTGAAGGTGTGAAATGCGTAAAAGAAGCAATAGATTCGGAATTAGAAGTTGTACATATATTTTCAACAGAAGGATTTGAAGAATATCCGCAAAGAATTGAGGTAACGGATGCTGTAATATCAAAGATTTCTGATGCAAAATCCGCCCCGACGGTTGTAGCAGTTGCGAAACAGCATATTCACAAATGGTCAAACAGCTATAAACGGGTAATTTTACTGGAGGGTATAAAAGATCCGGGGAATTTAGGAACAATTCTGAGGACAGCTTCTGCGTTTTCTGTTGATGCCGTAATACTGTACGGCAATACGGTTGATATGTATAATCCGAAATGCGTACGCTCTGCTGTCGGGAATTTATGGAAAATACCCGTAATTAAAATCAAAGATATTAGAGAACTAAACGGGTATGAATTAGTATCAACTCTTCCCAAAGGTAACAATGTAATAAATTTGAGGGATTTTAAACCTGCGGATAAAACGGTAATAATGTTTGGATCGGAAGCTGAGGGACTAAGCGTAGAATTAAAGCAGATTGCTGATAAAAGTATAACTGTAGAGATGAATAACTCTGTGGAATCGTTAAATTTAAGCGTCTCGGCATCAATAGTAATGTACGAAGTATTCAATTAGATAATAGAAGCCCCGCTTTCGCGGGGGCTTCAATTACTTTAAATCTGTGTATGTGGTAATTATATATATGAATCTATACCAAATTCAGAGCTATGCTTGGCTGTTGGTTAGCCGTAGCCAACAGTGTTGCTGATGATTGCTGTAATATTTGATATTTAATATAATTTGAAGATTCAGTTGAAACATCAGCGTCTTTGATTGAGGAATGAGCTGAAACGATATTTTCTTTCTGTACACTTATTGCATCTACAGCTGATTCAACACGATTCATATAAGCACCGATTAATGCCGTTCTGTTAGATACATTTTCGATTGCATCGTCAATGAAGTAGAGGAATTCACGTGCAGTGTTATCATCTGTGTATACTGCCTCACAGATTGCAGTTATACAGGACAACTTACCGTCAGCATAGTCAGAAGCATTGAGCGCTCCGTATTTAGCGCTGTAATCGTAGCCGCCTGATGCAGTACCAGTAATTCTTGCCTTAAGAGCATTAGTTTCTTCGTTTGTATTGCTTCTTGTATACCAAGTATTGCCCGAACCTGCGTGTTCATTTTTGTCAACAAAAAGTGAAGTACATTTTGCTGATTCAAATAATGTATATTTCAAGTTAATAATGTTTGAATCTCCTGCATTGTTGCTAACCTGAAGGTTAATACCTTTTTGAGAAGTAACTGCAATGCTTGTACCATCGAGCAATTGTATGCCGTTAAAATCGATAACTTCGCACAGGCGGTTAATTTCTAACATTCTTTGTTCAACTTCGGTTCTTATAGCTTTCATCGAAGAAGTACCGTAAGTACCGTTGGCTGCTTGTTCGGTCAAGTCCCTGATACGTTGAAGGTATCCGTCTACGATATCAAGAACGCCTTCTGCCGTATCTAATAGTGATAAACCCATTGTTGCATTTGATTCAGCCACATCGTAACCTGAAATTTGAGCTTCCATTAATGTTGATACTGCTGAACCTGCTGCATCGTCTTTACCAGAATTAATTTTGAAACCTGTTGTCAATCTTTCCATAGCGGTATTCATACCTGTAGTTGCCTGAGAGAGGTTTCTTTGCGCCGTCAGAGACGCAAGGTTGGTGTTAATTGAAATTGAAGCCATAATCTAATCTCCTTTTCTTCTTAAGTTCTTCCATGATATGTTTTTATTCAATTTTCACGAATTAAAGCTTCTGCAATTCAAGACAGAAGTGCATTGCGAGAATCGTCACAAACTCTGAACAACTTGTGATAGGGTTTTGTACAGTTTTTCCAGTTGTGCTTTTTTACATTAACATCATAAGGGATGTTATCAATAAATAAAATTCTAAATAAGATGGAAGTTTCTACAACTTAAGTTTAAAGTTTTCAGCAAATTATGCTCCATCTTCTGTAGCATCCTTTTGGCAGGGATGGGCTAAGGGAGGGTATCCGAAGGACGGGTGGTGTAAAGGGGTTGGGAGAGGTATAGCCCCTCCATCTCCTCCCGTCATTCTGAGCTTTAGCCGAAGAATCTCTTTTACTTCAATTTTCCCGTCATTCTGAGGCTTTAGCCGAAGAATCTCTTTTGCTTAAATTTCCCCGTCATTCTGAGGCTTTAGCCGAAGAATCTCTTTAAAATAAAGGAGATCCTTCGGTCGTTTCACTCCCTCAGGATGACAAAAAAAGAAAAAACCCTCAGGATGACAAACCCAGCCTTCGTCATTTTGAGCGTAGTTACGCAGGTCGCATTAGTAAATCCAGACCTACGCATCTTTAGGTTTGTTTACAACTTTGCCGGATTCATTCAATTGCAATCCGTACTCGTTGAGAGTTACAGGAAATTGTGATACAAATGTATTCTCATTTTCCGTTAGAGATACACCCTTTTTCCGTTTCTCGAGCAAATCATCATATATGAATTTCTTTATTGCAACTTCTGTAGCTATAGAACCAAAGTCGCTTTCCTTTTCAGGCCACGTATCAAGAGTATATTCCTTCGTTATACCACGAAACGTTAGTGTGTCTTTTGGCATGCGAGTTGCCCAAGCAAAACCGTCCATAAAAGCTTTGTATGTATCATTATTCTGCAAATTTGTAATATTGTCGTTATAATCTATTTCTCCGCCCTCTTGTACCGTATAATATATCTTGTTCTTGTTATCCGGCAGACTTATTGTTCTATCATACACATTATTATCGACAATGCTTTCTGGGTCGACTACAGGGTCCGAATCCGCTGAAACGGCATCTTTTTCCTCTGTTACAGGTGTTACCGGGACTTGCACAATGGAAGGCGTTTTAGCTGGTAATTCTTCAACTGAGGAAGTGCTCAAATTCTGCGAAACATTACCTGCCGAATTTCCTTGAAATTCTTCCACAACTGATACAGTTCCTCTCTCTTCTACTTTTTCTTTAGAGCCTTGCACATTTCCATCATCTTCGGCATTCAATGAACCTTCTCCTTGTCCATGACCCTTCACAACAGTGGAATCCCCGCCGCCTGATGTTTGTACATTGACTCCAAAAATTTCCAATATTTTTTCCACGTTGCCGTAGCAATCTTTATCACATCACCCGTATATACAATTACATTCTTTTTCAATGTATCCCATTCAGAACCTATGCTTTTTATTTTTCCGTTATGACTAATAGTACTTTCTGCTCCATCAGCTTTAAATGTATTCATTACTTGCGTCAAAATACTTGCTTTACCGAAGTTTGCATCATTTTCAGCATCATATAGCAATTATATCAAGGGTTTCAGCCTTTTGTAAGATTTTGTAAATTTCGTTACATTTCGTAACATATTATATACAAGCATATACAAGCTTGACAGATTTCAAGCCTTATTTATATGAATACCTTTTTCATTACCTCTATTGAGCGTAGTGCAAGCTTTTCAGTCTTTAACTTTTTATTCCTTCTCTCCTGTTTTGCGAGTTCAATCGGTGCTACAATCGCCCAATTAGAATTTATCGGCTGGGGTGGCAAATACCTTAAAGTGCCGTCACGCTTGCTTATATGCTCAAGATGAGCCTTATCTGTTATATAATTTGTCAACGCCCCGAGCATAGTCTCCCTTGGGGGAGTAAATAATTTTTTCCCCTTAATTCTGCGATACATATTTATTCCAGCCAAAAGACCTCCTGCTATTGATTCGGTATAACCTTCCGTACCCGTAATCTGTCCGGCAAAAAACAGCCCCTCTCTGTTTCTTGCTTCAAAAGTCGGACTGAGTACAACAGAAGAATTTATGAACGTATTTCTGTGCATTACTCCATATCGTACAATATTCGCATTTTCAAGCCCGGGAATTGAATGCACAAGCTCTTTCTGCGCCCCCCATTTTAAGTTCGTTTGAAACCCGACAAGATTAAAAAGCGTTTTCGCAGAATTATCCTGCCTCAACTGAACTACAGCATAATTTTCAACACCGGTTCTTTTATCAACAAGCCCCACCGGCTTCATCGGCCCATACCTTAAAGTATCAACACCTCTTGATGCAAGCACTTCAACCGGCAAGCAGGATTCGAAAAACTCTTTTTTATCAACTTCGTGATTTTCTATTCTCGGAGCGTTAATTAATATATTATAGAAGTTCTCGTATTCCTCTTTATTCATCGGACAATTTATGTATGAAGCTTCCCCCTTGCCATATCTCGCACCCCAAAACGCTTTATCAAAATTAATCGAATCCACTTCAACTATCGGCGCTATTGCATCATAAAAATGTAAATGCTCCGTCTGAGTAAATTTCTGAATACTTTGCGCAAATTTTTCACTTGTCAAAGGCCCTGTCGCAATTATTACATTACCGTCAGGAATTTCAGTAATTTCCTCTCTGATTAATTCAATATTTGGATTATTATTTATTTCTTTTGTAACCGATAAAGAAAAATCTTCTCTTGCAATAGCCAAAGCGTTCCCCGCCGGAACAGAGTTCTCCTTTGCTATCCTTATTAACTCCCCTCCCAAAATCTCCATCTCAGCTTTCAAAAGACCGCTCGCATTCATTATATCAAGAGAGCCAAGGCTGTTTGAACAAACAAATTCGGCACAATCTCCGCTGACATGCGCACCTGTAGTTTTAGCAGGCCTCATTTCATATAACTTGACCTTTATCCCCCTTTTTGCAAGCTGTAAAGCTGACTCCGAACCGGCAAGCCCCGCTCCTATTATCTTGACTTCCATTTCTATCCTTCCATATTACCATCCCACTCCCGTCCTTCAGACACCCTTCACAATAGGGGTGGATAGGGTGGGGCTGCTTTTTATGCTTTCGATTAACGCTTATATTTTCCCAACTTGATTTCGCCCGTGTTCCTTGGCGTAATACAAACACTTGTCCGCATATTCTATCAACGCCTCCGAAGTTTCTCCGTTGTCAGGATAGGTTGAAACTCCGACACTTATCGTTACCTTGCTTGTCTCGTTTGAGTTTACCTGAAAATCGCCTTCCGCAACCGCTTTATTGAGTCTGTTTGCATTGAACAAAGCTTCTTCCGCAGACGTATTCGGAAGAATTATGCTCATTTCTTCCCCGCCGTACCTGCATACGTAATCGGTCGTTCTGGAATTTCGTTTCAAGGTTTGTGCAACCTGCCTCAGAACAGCATCGCCGGCTTGATGTCCGTATGTATCATTAAAGTTTTTGAACAAGTCAATATCAATTATAATCAGCGAAAACGGTTGTTCATAACGCTTGGATAATTCTATCTGCTGTCTTAACATGTCCTGAAAATATCTGTGATTGTACAATTCCGTCAAACCGTCTATTGTGGCAAGTTTATACTGGTATTCAAAGTCTCTTGATTTTATAAGATATTTTGCTATATATGTAAACGCAAAAGCTCCTATTACAAACATTGCAGGCATTACTACCGGAATCCACAAATTAAATATATCCATTACATAATATGAAATAAAAAGATATCCAAGTATAAATAACATTGTTGAAAGCACTGCAAAAACAGTCGATGCCGAATAAGCCACTATTAAGACCGTCAAAACTATGACTGAGATTATAATCAAAACATTCGCAACAACACCGGATTGTTTTATAAAATTGTTATCCAGCATGTTGTTAAAAAATGTCGCATGTACTTCCACCCCCGGATAAACACCTTCCTGAACAGGAACACTTTTTGTATCATGAAGTGCTGTTGCAGTTGTTCCTATTATTACAATTTTATCCTTGAAATTCATTCTGATGTTTCTTGAAGGATTTTCCATATCACGAATCAATTTATACATCGGATAGACAGAATGTGTACCGCTTATTCCGTACCAATTTAAAATAGCTTCGCCTTCTTTTGTTAACGGAATCTCCGTATCGTTAACTTTCATTATTCTGTGTTGATTAATTGTATAACTTTTTATATCCGAATCTGCAACATATTTGCTTCCGGCAAGGAATGAAAGATACGGATAATATTTATCTTTATAAACTGCAAGCGGAGCAACTTTTCTTATTATTCCGTCCCCGCTTCTTATTACATTTGTTAAACCTATATTTACATTTCCGTTTAAAAGCTCAGGTAAAATCGTTCTGCAATTTGCGAATTCATATTTTTTCTTTAAGTCAATATCAGAATGATTCACAAGCTCAACACTTAACCTTTCAGGCAGACCAGCAGGAAGTCTGACATCCGAAGCTAAATTATCAAAATTCATTCCGACATACGTATTATTATACTTATTGAGAGTATCCGTTAATAATTTGTCTGCATTCTTTTCTGCACGAATAGATTTAATAAATAATAAGTCAAAAATGACCGCTTGCGGTTTATCTTTTTCAATATAATTTACAACATCAGCATAAACATCTCTCGGAATCGGCCACTCTCCGTATTTATCCCAAAGGTATTCCAAACTCGCATCATCAATTGCAAGTATAAGAATATCTTTGTTCGGCACAGGCTGTTTATGCACAATCTTTATAAATTGCCTGTAGTCAAAAGTTCTGTTCTCCGCAACATGAAAGAATGATGTTAATACATTATTCAAGGTTTTATTGTTTTGTAAAAATACAAACCCCACAAGAAAAATTGCCAACAACAACAAAATATATGCGGCAAGAATAAACCATTTGGAATTAATAATCTTATTCACTTTAACTCCCTCAAATTAAGTCCTATTTGTACTATAGCTTAATTGCGAAGTCTTTGCAAGAAAATTTCCGTTTAATGAATTTTTTAAAATCATATCGTTATATTTTTTCAATAATTCCGTTGAAACAGAAACACCCAGCGGATTTAAAAGATATTTTAACAAACATTCTTCGTGCAAATTCATAAATAACCTCGCAAAGCTGACGGGTATTGAAACGACATAAATTGACTTTTCTTTAAAAAAAATTAAAACGATAGTACAAACAGATGATTTTTAGGGTAAATATTAAAAAAATCCGAGAATCATCCGATAAAACTAACAAATAAAGAGGTAAAAAATATGTTTAACGGTTTTGTACCAAGGTACGATTTGGAAGCAAGAATTCAGCATTCAAAAATTGATTCGTGGGGCTATGACCTTCCCGGAGCAAGAATGAGCAGAGTAGAAGGTACGGATACGGCAGATTTTTCAAGTGTAATGTCAGGTTTAGTAGAAAATCTTAATACGGAATTGAATGCGCCGGATAACTTGTTAAAAGATGCAATGATGGGTAACGAAAACGTGGATGTACACGACGTTATGACTGCAATGGCGAAGGCGGAAATGAGTGTTTCAATTGCGACGACCGCTGTCGGAAAAGTCATCCAAGCGTATGATAAAATTATGCAATTACAGATTTAGTCTTCTCATAATCAAGAAATATGTGTATAATAATGTAGGGAAGGATATATGGATTTTAATAAATTACTGCAAAATAAAGTTCTCTTAGCATCCGTAATCGGCGGTATAGTTTTACTGCTTGTTGTTTTTATAATTTGCGGTACTATTTCCGCTTCAAACAAAGCCGATAAACAAGGAGTTGACGTTTCAAATGAACCGTTGAAAGAAGATGTTGATTTATTAAAAACAGACAATCTCGGAAAAGCCCTAGAAATTCAATCGTTGCTTGCAAAAGAAGGAATTGTTGTTTCAAGAACCGAAGACGGTACAAAGTCAATTTTAAAACTTAAAGCTAAAAATTGTACAACCGCCCCCGGAAAATGTACAGCTGAAAAACGTGATTTAG
Organism: uncultured cyanobacterium; assembly: GCA_945487905.1. Lineage (GTDB taxonomy): Bacteria > Cyanobacteriota > Vampirovibrionia > Gastranaerophilales > Gastranaerophilaceae > CAG-196. Next base: position 2,905 of record CALYTW010000011.1, on the reverse strand, counting down.
CCATAGTAAGAATCGTTGAAAGCGGTTTGTATGACCAGAATGTAGGGCTGGAAGTATTTGATAAAGGCGACTTTACCTCAACAAAAGAAGATAAAAGGATTCGTCTTGTTCGTGCTATGAACGGCGAATTATCAAGATTAATAAAGAGAATCGAAGGCATAGACAATGCTTCGGTGTTTATTTCCATCCCTGAAAAATCTATGTTTGCATCAATGCAAAAACCTGTTACGGTTACAGTTCAATTAACCGTTCCCTTAGGCAGAACTCTTGATATGTCAAAAATCAAAGCTGTAATAAACCTTGTAATGGGCGCAGTTGGAGATGACTTAAAAGCAGAAAACATTTCTGTTTCAGATACAAACGGTCATGTATATAACAGCGTTATGGATGCTTCATCAGAAATGCTTGCAAGAATTCAGGAAAACGATAAATATATGCAGGAAAAAGTTCAAGCACAATTGAACCGCTTGATAGGTTCAGGTAAATACGTTGCTACGGTTTCTACGTTCTTGAAGCAAGCACCTGTTGAAAAACATACCATTTCTTATGACCCGAATACGAAAATCGCATTGAACGAACAAACTTTCTCGGAAGGTTTGGGCGACCAGACACAAGATGTTAATAAAAATACTAATGCAGTCAGTGTATACCTTCCAAACGGTTTACCTACTGGAAGCTCGGATTCTTCGCAGAACAGAAGCTATACAAGAACCGCAAGAGAAACACAATACGGCGTAGCAAAAGTTCAAACAAGCGAATATCTTTCTCCCGGGACATTAGAAGAAATTTCAATTGCCGTAACGCTTGAAAAAGATGCATTGCCTGTTGAATTAACGCTTGAAGAATTAAAAGAGCTGATTGCACACGCTGCAAGCCCAAAAGCCAGTCCGGATAATGTAACAATTGCATTTGCAGAGTCCCTGAATCCGTTTATGGCAGGCGATAAAAATGTTAAAGCACCAATTAAGCCGGAACACGGAAATCCGTGGTGGTTAGCAATAGTTCTGATAGCTTTCGGACTGATATTCGGTCACAAGGCTTTGTCTCAAAAAATTAATGCAGCCAAAGAAGCTCAAGAAGAAGAAATGATAAAACTAAAAGAGCAAAATGAAGCTCAGGATAAACAGCTTAAAGATTTAAGCATGAATGCAGCCGATTTAATCGCTAAACAGTCACAATTACAACAGGGGCTTCTTGAACAGCAGAACAGACCAACGATTACCACAACCGGTGCCGATATAAGAGATGCCCTGAGAGAATTAAAAAAAGAATTTGACGGTGCTGATGAATCCGAAGCGGGAGAAAAAATCAGAAGCTGGATAGAACAGGGGTAGGGGCGAATAAGTTACTAGGGCATTAAGTCACTAGGAGGTAGTTGAAAAAAGAGAGTGTTAATAAAATGCCAATAGAAGGATTTGATTATAAAGGATTTGCGCAGAATATGGCTGACCAGGCTGTTCAGCTTGTTCCTGCCGATTTAAAAGATTTTGAGAAAGAGTATATCGTAAAAACTCTCGGCAACTTTACAATGCTTGCCGGAGAAGCTTTATACAATGATTCTTCTCTGAATTTGAATGCCGAAGCTGCAATCTTTATTACCCAAATAATAGCGGAATGGTCTTTCCACAAGTCTATAGATTTGGTTCATTCGGGAATTTTACCCCAATATTGGGATAGTATAATGCAAAAAATTGCATTTACGATTTTTGAAGTTGCAAAGCAGGGTTATATTAAAAAAATTCCTCAAGACCAGTTGTTACAGGCTGTCGAACACCATGTTGTCAAGGTTTATAATCAAAGTATAGAAGAACTTCAGCAAAAAGGTGTTATTGATGAGGAGACAAAAAATAGAGCCGAAAATCAATCAAATATAGACCAGATGGTTCAGCAGGCACAGGCTGAACAAGAACGGCAAAACCGGCAGCGAGCTGTTGCTGAAGAATCTATGAGGCAAGCCGAAGAAAACCAAAAACGCAAAGATGAAGATTTTGCGGCTAAAAGACAATCCAAAAGGGCAAAAAGAGATGTTTCCACACCGCAAGGTTATACAAATAAAGATTTGAAGCTTATGACTCTTGCGCTTGTCCTGAAAATTCTTTCACAGGATAAAGTTACCACGATATTAAACAAATTTAATTCGAACGATTCTTTAAGAATTTCCCAGTATATGAATATGGCTAATTTGGAATCACAATTAGATAGCGATTTGGTGTCTGACTGCCTCAAAGAAATAAAAGATTTTCTGCCGACAAAGAGAAAATTGACAAAAGAAAATCTTGTAAAAGCTTTAATGACTGTTTATGCAACAAACCCGAGAGAAAAAGTGGAAAAAGCTATCAAAAACGAGAGACCTCTTGTTAAAAGATTTGCATCGAAAGCTTATGACGGAGAGTACAGCGATTTACCGCTAAAAGTTGCAGGAATAATTACAGAGTATATTGAGGAAAGTATTTAATTAAAACAAAATGATTATAAAAAAAAGAAATCAAAAAATAATGAATAAAAAAGAAAATGAACCGCAAATTAATGACGGTTCGATTTCTGCCGAAGAAAATACAATACCTTCCTCTCATAACGAAGAAAAGACTCAATCTGTAAGAAAAAATGAAGAAGAAACCGATTTATTTGACATTGAAAACATCGATTTTAATCAAAAAAAGGAAAGACGTAGAGGTTCAAGACGCAGAGGGTACAGAAGAATAGACGACAGAAATCTTGTTTCAAGAGCTCAGGAAGAATCCGAAAATATTAAAAAATCTGCATTTGAAGAAGGCTACAGACTCGGTCTTGATGCTTCAAAAGCTGATTTGTCTCAATTCAGAGAAGAACTTTCTAAATTTATGTCAGCGAGAAAAGATGTTTTTGAATATATAGCACCGGATATTTTAGAAATCAGCGTTGATAT
>CALYTW010000010.1 GCA_945487905.1 uncultured cyanobacterium | reverse complement strand
ATAATAAATCCCTTTTCCCTTTTTCCGCTTGAGCTAATTACTCAAGCTTTTTTTTATAATAAGAGTCAGATAAGAGGCGTGGAGGTTTAGATGTATGGTATTTTATGGGCTATCCATCTATACCTGTAGTCATCTATATCTCCGTTTTTAATAAAGATTGGATGATACAAATCTACAGATTTTCTGTTTCTTTGTTTTTTCTCTCAGTAAAATCTTCAATAAATCCTGTATTAAACTTTCCGCTTTTGAAAACTTCATCCTCAATAATACTTTGGTGGAACGGAATTGTTGTCTTTATACCAGTTATAACATACTCTTTCAAAGCCTGATACATTCTGCGTCTTGCTTGTTTTCTGTTTTCACCCCAGCAAATAAGTTTACCTATCATGGAATCATAATATGGCGGAATTGTGTATCCGGGATAAACATGGGAATCCACTCTGATTCCAAATCCTCCAGGAGCATAATATCCGTCAATCTTACCTGGGCAAGGCATAAAGTTATTATCAGGATCTTCCGCATTAATTCGGCATTCTATAGCGTGACCTCTCAATAAAATTTCGTCTTGCGTATGGCTTAACTTTTCACCGGAAGCAACAAGGATTTGTTCTCTTACAATATCAACTTGTGAAATCATCTCTGTAACACAATGTTCAACTTGAACACGTGTATTCATTTCCATAAAATACCACTTACCGTCGTGGTCAAGCAGGAATTCGCAAGTTCCTACACCTTCGTAATTAATTGCTTTTGCAGCACGAACTGCTGCGGAACCCATTTCTTTACGGGTTTCTTCATCTATTGCAGGAGATGGCGCTTCTTCCAAAAGTTTTTGATGACGTCTTTGGATTGAGCAGTCTCTTTCTCCCAAATGGATTACATTGCCAAAGGAATCTCCTATAATTTGAACCTCAATATGTCTCGGATTTTCAAGATACTTTTCGGCATAAACATTTGGATTTCCGAAAAATTTATCTGCTTCCTGCTGACACAGAGTCATATTCGATTCTAATTCATCGTCATTTCTAACGATTCTCATACCTTTACCGCCGCCGCCAGCAGTTGCTTTAAGAATAATCGGATATCCGACTTTATGTGCAAACTCTTTAAGCTCTTTAACAGATTTAACAATACCCGTTCCCGGAGTTACAGGCACATTGTTTGCAATCATCGTTTTACGAGCTGTAGCTTTATCACCCATTTTGCGCATTGATTCGGCAGACGGGCCGATAAATTTTATTCCGTGCATTTCACAAATTTCTGCAAATTCAGCCCTTTCAGACAAAAATCCATACCCCGGATGAATCGCATCACAACCGGCAGTAAGTGCGGTAGAAACGATTGCAGGTATGCTCAAATAACTGTCAACGCTTGGTGCAGGCCCTATGCAAAAAGCATCCGTTGCAAGTCTTACATGCAAAGAATTTGCATCAGCTTCGGAATATATTGCAACAGTGGGAATTCCTAATTCACGACACGCTCTAATGACTCTTACTGCTATTTCGCCCCTGTTGGCTATTAATACTCGTTTAAACATTTGTTTTAAATTTTTCCTTGTTCAATAACATATTAAATTAGTTAAAAATGAAAAATGGAAAGTGAAAAATTGTTTTATTCGCCTTGCTCATATTGATACATAGAACCAATCGTTGAATTTTCCACTTTCAACTTTCAATTTTACATTTATTCCACGTACATCAAAACCTGACCATACTCGATTGGATCGCCGTTTTTAACACATATTTGCACGACTTTTCCGGCATGTTCTGATTTTATTTCATTCATAAGCTTCATAGCTTCTATTATACAAACTACATCGCCTTCTTTAATTTCCGAACCTACTTCAACAAAAGGTTCGGCATCAGGAGAAGGTGCGGCATAGAATGTACCTACCATAGGAGAAGTAACTGCCTTCCCTTTTTGAGCAGGTTTTTTAGCTTCTTCCTCCTGAACTTGTGCTGTTTCAACCGGTGCTTGTACAGCTGATTGAGGTGCTGCAACGGTAACAATTTCCGGAGCATCTTTTCTGATTGTTATTGCCTGATCTCCGTCCTCCAAAGAAAGCTCCGAAAGCCCGTTATCGTTAATTATTTTGGCTAATTTTTCTATAAAATCTGTTTCAAGTTTCATATTGTCTCCTTCAAAGCGAGTGTTGTGATTTAAAGAATCACCTTGCTCACTTAACTCACTTATCTTATACACGGTCAAGGTATTCGTTGCTTCTGGTATCTACGCGAATAACATCTCCGTTTGATACAAAGAACGGAACATTAACAACAGCACCTGTTTCAAGAGTAGCAGGTTTTGTGCCGCCTTGAGCCGTGTTTCCCTTTTCAGCCGGAGGTGTGTCGATAACTTCAAGTTCAACGTGTGCAGGGATATCAACACCGATTATTCTGGAATCGTGGGTTAAAACTTGAACAACCATATTTTCTTTCAAGTATTTAACACCTTCTCCTACTTGATCTTCCGTCAATTGCAATTGTTCATATGATTCCATATCCATCATAACGAATTCTTTGCCTTCTTTGTATAAATACTGCATTTCTTTACGGTTGAGCATAGCTTTTGCAACTTTTTCACCGGCTCTAAATGTTCTTTCAATAACATTACCTGATTCCGCATTTTTAAGTTTTGTTCTGACAAATGCCGCACCTTTACCAGGCTTGACGTGTAAAAACTCAACTACTGTCCACAAGCCGTTATCTAACTCTAATGTCAAACCGTTCTTCAAATCATTTACTGATATCATAAACACTCCTTATTTTGTGTAATTCTTCTATTTTTCTTGATATTACCATAAACACCACAAATGGGCAATTATGTAAAGTCAGTTAATATCAAAATATCTGAGATTTTATTCTTGCAAGGTTTTTGTGTATAGAATTAATAATATTTTCATATAAAATCAATTTGGATTCACTTGCGTTAATAATATTATTAATTATCTTATTTTTAAGCTATTTTTAAATGAGATAAGGCATTTTTTCGAGAAGTTTGATGTCTCAAACAGTTTAATATTAACAAACAAAAATTACAAAACTTTAATAAATTCAATGACCTTTTTTAGAGCCTTTGAACGGTGTGAAATCCTATTTTTTTCATCTTCAGAAAGTTCTGCAATTGTTTGAGTATAACCGTCAGGAAGAAATATCGGGTCATAGCCGAAGCCATTCGTTCCTTTTGGCTCATCAATTATTTTACCTTGACAAACTCCTTCACACGAATAAGCAACTTCGCCTTGCGGATTAATAAGCGTCATGTAACATACAAATTTTGCAGTCCTATCTTTTACCCCGTCTAACTCATTCAAAACTCTTTCTATACGTTTTTGAGGTGTCTCTGCGTATCTTGCCGAATATATTCCGGGCTTCCCGCCCAAGGCATCAATACATAATCCTGAATCGTCCGCCAAAGACCATGTATGCGAAAGTTTCCACGCCTCTTGTGCTTTAATAAGCGAGTTTTCCTCAAAAGATTTACCCCTTTCATCAGGATCAAACCCTTCGGGAGGAAGTATGAATTCTATGTCACAATTTTCTTTAATTTCATTTATCTCTTTTACCTTGTGCGGATTTGATGAAGCCAAAACTATTTTCATTCTTTTCCCCTGTTGTAATAAGTCAATTCCTTGTTAATATCCAGAACTCTGCCTTGTTTATTAAACAGTTTTATAGGAAGCCCGAATTTTGCAAGACGGTATTTTAAACTTACCCATAATACTTCTAACCCGTACTTACAGGAACGTATAAAGTTTATTGAAGATGCTTCCGGAAAATATTTGGTCGGACAGGAAATTTCTCCGATTTTATATCCGTTATACAGAATCAAAGAAAGCATTTCATTGTCAAAAATAAAATCATCACTGCAATCTTCCAGTGGTAAATTTTCCAATATTCTCTTTGTAAACCCTCTAAAACCCGTGTGGTATTCGGATAATTTCTCTCCGATTACCAAATTTTGACACTCGGTTAAAAAACGATTAGAAACAAATTTATAAAAAGGCATTCCTCCTTTAAGTGCAGAATTTCCGAGCATTCTCGAAGCTATTACTGCATCATATTCTTCGAAAGCCATCATAGAAGCTATTGCAGGCAAAAGCTTCGGCGTGTATTGATAATCAGGATGAAGCATTATAACGATATCGGCATTTGCCCTCAATGCTGCTCTGTAACAAGTTTTCTGATTTCCTCCGTAACCTTTATTTGATTCGTGAACTATCGTTGTTATATCAAGCTTTTTTGCGACTTCTTTAGTATCATCCGAAGAAAAATCGTCGACAAGGATAACCTCGTCGACGAAATTTTGATAAATCTCATTATAAGTTTTTTCTAAAGTTTTTTCTGCATTATAAGCAGGCATTATAACTACAACTTTTTTGTTATTTATCATTTTAGTTATAAAACCCTAGCTTTCCACAACATCTTTTTCCACAACATCTTCTTTCAACTCAGCGTTTCGAATAGAAGTTTTGTCGGAATACAAAGCTTTGTTTTTAAACTTTTTAACCTGTCTGTCAAGTTTGTCTGCAAGCAAATCGATACTCTCATACATTGATTCTGCCGATTCTTCACAGCGAATTACGCCGGTATTTGTTTTGCATGAAACTTCTGCGACATGTTTTCCTGTTGCTGCAGGATTCTTGATTACGGAAAGGATAACATCCATGCCTGTAATCTGGTCGTAGTGATTCGTTACCTTACCAAGCTTCTCTTTAACATAAGACTTGATTGCATCGGTAATCTCGATGTTTTTACCATTTACGTGTATATACATTTACACCTCCTAATGTCTACCTAACCATTGTACAACATTTCAGAACATTTTTAAAGGGTATAATTAATATTCCAAAACTTGCTGTAATTCGACATTAGGCGCACCGATTGTACGAACCAATTCTAATACTGCAGCCTTCATCTGGCATTTTTGAGCAGTTGCACTAAAGAAGTCACTATAAAAACAGCCTTCGCAGTTGCATCCGCGTTTATAACATTCTAGTGCTGTCGGTGTCCACCTTTTAACAGCAATAGCTCTTCCCATATCACGACTTTTAAACACTCATTTTCCTCCCAAAAAATAAGTCTGTAAATTAAAAATCCCCAAATCTCGAATAACACATTCTCGACTATTCTTTAATTATATGGATTAAGAATTCGAATACAACCCACATTGAAACAATTGTAACAACTTTTTAACATACATGATAATCCACAACCCTCTTGAATCTAAGCATATAGGAACATGCTAACATGCCATGCCTACATGGTTTGAGATGATTCAAAACATGGAATCATGCATTTGGCATGGATTTGCATGCTCCGCATTTTAAGTTAAGTTTTGTAAAAAAACAAGCATGTAAGATATTTTAAGGTTTGCTAATCTTGTACCCAGCTTTTTAAATTAACCATATCAGCCGGATTTAAACGCTTTGCCGGTCTCCAAATTGCATTCGGTGCTGAGACATGCAGTTTTTCATCCGTATTTCCAGCACCGCTCCCTCCTGAGGTAAAAAACGGACGAATATTTTTACCTGTCAGGTCACAACTTTCAAGAAAAGTGTTTACTATAGTTGGTGCTATATACCACCATATCGGAAACCCAAGGAAGATTGTATCGTATTCGTCAATATTTTTAACTGTTTCAGCGATTTCAGGTCTTGATGAATAATCCTGCATTTCTACCGTAGAACGGGAAGTTTTGTCCATCCAGTCTAAATCAGCTTTTGTATAAGGTATTGCCGGTCTGATTTCAAACAAATCTGCTCCGGAAATTTGAGCTATTTCTTTTGCAGTTTTTTCGGTTGTTCCTGTCGTTGAAAAATATGCTACCAGAGTTTTAGACATACGCAATACTCCTTATTACTTCTATTTATATGAACTCTTTCTCGACTAATGCACAAATTATATGCCCAACCATAATATGTGATTCCTGAATAATCGGGGTTTTATCTGAGGGGACTTTGACTAAATAATCACAAAGATTATCCATCTTAGAAGGATTCTCTCCCGTAAGCCCAACAACCGTAACCCCGCATTTTTTCGCTTCTTCTATTGCCAGCAGTACGTTTTTTGAATTCCCTGAAGTAGATATCGCAATAAAAATATCGCCTTTATTTCCATATGCTTGAATCTGTCTTGCAAAAACATGCTCGTGGCTGTAATCATTTCCAACAGAAGTTAAAATGGAGCTGTTTGTAGTAAGAGCAATCGCATTTAATGCCTTTCTGTCATACAAAAACTTAGAAACAAATTCTGCCGTAATATGCTGGGCATCGGCAGCAGAACCTCCGTTACCCGCAGTTAATACTTTTCCGTTATTTTTGTAAGACTGTGCAATTGCTCTCGCAATTTTTTCTATTTCGGCAATTATAGCAGAATCTCCGAGCAGTCTTTCCTTTGCGGAAATTGACTCACTAATATGTTTTTCAATATACTCTTTCAAGTACAAAACTCCTAAATACGGCCATATTATAACACATATTGGTCAAATTGTACAGCCATGAGAACCGCTTAAAATTAAAATTAACCATTAAGAATTGTAACAAAATTCTTAACCGATGAAATCAGAAGAATTTTATATACTTTATATATATGCAATCGAACAACAAACACGAGGGCTAAAGATAACAAAAAAGCTTTAATGGCGTAATTCAAGTTAAAAGAGGACAATTGAGAGAGCAAAAGTACGTAAACACGAGAGAAAAACAATAAAACGGAGCATAAAACCTCCGTTTTTTATTGTGCAAAGATTTTATTACCTTCTTTTCTCACAAGTTTCAGCGTTGTGAGAGTATTGTATTCGGCTTTTTCAGCCAACACATCGATATAATTCCTTGTAACTCCTTTATACAAACCGGTTTCTTTATCCTTGTGTTTTTCAATCAAAACTTCTTGTTCAAACCCTATATTTGAATCCAAAAACACATCAAGTTTTTCTTTTGATACTTGTTTAATTATTTCTGCACGCTCTTGCTTTATTCTGTACGGCAAGTGTCCATCCATTTTTTCCGCAATTGTTCCTTTTCTTATGGAATACGGAAAAACATGTATTTGTGAAAGCTTAGCTTTTTTTAAATTTTCTACAGTTACCCCGAAATCTTCTTCCGTTTCTCCTACAAAACCTGCAATAATATCACTTCCCAAAAACGGCTTGTCAAATCGTGAAACAATGTCTTCAATTTGGTCAATGTAATATTCAACTGTATAATGCCTGTTCATAAGCCTTAAAGTATTGTTGCAAGCAGATTGAAGCGACAAATGAAAATGCGGACAGAATTTTTCTGAGTATTGTAAAAAAGATACAAGCTCAGAAGTAATTTCGTGCGGATTCAATGAACCGAGCCTATATCGTGGGATTTTTGTTTCTTTTTCAATTCTTTTAAGGAGCGGTAAAAGTCCGCCTTCGTACAAACCGATATGAATCCCTGTCAATACAACCTCTTTATAACCGTTGTCGGAATAACGATTAATTTCATTTATTATAAAATCAGAATCCGCACTCCTTGATTTTCCTCTGCCAAACGGAATTATACAATAAGAACATCTGTTATCGCATCCGTCTTGAATTTTTAAGTTCATACGTGTTTTAGAAGTGTCCTTAAGTATTACTTCGCAAAATTTATCCTCTCCCATTAAATCTTTAACCGCATAGTTTTGATTTTCTTTGAGATATTCTGCTATTTTAAATTTATCTTCATTACCAAATACATAGTCAATACAGGGTTCTTTTAATAAACTTTCGCCCTCTATCTGAGCGATACAACCTGTTAATGCCGTTTTTAAGCCCAAACTTTTTGCATGTCTAAGCAGATACATCGCTTCATTATCGCTTTTATGGGTTACGGAACAGGAATTTAAGATATAAATTTCAGCCTCAGTTTCCTTAAAAACTTGTTCAAAACCTGCTTCAACAAGTTTTTCTACAACAACCTGACCTTCGAACTGGTTTGATTTACACCCCATTGATTTTAGGTAAAATTTTTGCATATAAAAATTTTAGCACGAAAGATAAAATGCAAATATAATTGGCTAAAAGTTAAGTTTTAACTAATTTTAACCATAAATGATAATGCAACAAAATAGACATTATGTTGCATTGGTAAATGTAACTTAAGTGGCTAGAAAGTGAGACTACAAGCTTGTTTTAAGGCTACAAGTCCGCCGTAAAGTATGACTACAAATTGGGTAAAAATCAAAAGCAGTAATAACAAGGATTGCAAGTACCCATCATAACTTTCCGACTATAACGAAGCCAATAATCAATGTCAGTGTGACAACTTCAAAAACGAGTACTGTTTGACCGAAGTGAGCATGCTCATTTTTGGTCGAACTTTACAATTGAGTAATAAGCGAAGTTCCGGTCGAGGAGCGTCTTTGCGATGCTTTCTTGTCGGCACAAGAAAGTGCCATTTGTAACAATTTCTTTACAAATATTAAAGTTCTTTTGAAATATGTCGTTATTAAAATCTGTAAGATAACACAACATAATGTCTATTATGCTGCATAAGTGCCTAAAGAAAGGAGTAAGATATGAATTTAAGTGGAGATGGAATGGTGGATGGTAAGTTTGTTATTAGACAAGGACAGGGAATTTCTCAAGCAATTGCTGCCGAATTGGGTTTGAATGAGAATGACTGTAACAAATTAGGTAGTGTTTGGGATCAAATTATAGAGATGGCAAAAGACAGTAATGCATTCACTCAAAGTAGCAAACAATATTCAGAGGGAATGTATTTAGAAGTTGGGGATACATTTGAATTTAATTCAGATACATTGAATAAAATAATTAATTTAGTCAATACTAAGACTGGCAAGAATATACAAATACAGACAAATGATGACCCTGTGGATGCACCTCAAGCAGATGAATCAGCTCCAGACGCAGAAGAGCCTTTAGATACGTTGAATGATGAAATTGCAGAAGAAATAGGACTAACAGAAGACAAGCTGCCTTCAGTATTAATTCGTAATACGGCAATAATTTCGGCGGCTGCAATTCTAAAAGCAATAAAGGATCCTGCTTACAGAAAAACACTGTTGCCACGTCTGGATAACTTAAATGCCACTGAGAGAGCAGCTTTTGATGATGCTTGTCGAAAATTTGATGAGGCAAAAGCTAATAAATCAAACCTAAAAACCGACATAAAATCCGGTAAACAAGACATAAAGACAGGACAAACAAAACTCAAGACTATGGAAAATGCTGAGAAAAAATTAGCTGACGCTCAAAAAGATTTGGATAAAGCAAAAAATAAAGTTAGCAACGCAGAAGCTGCATTAAAGAAAAATAAAGACTATCAGAAATTAAAAAATGAATACAAGAAGATACAGAAAGAAATTCGAAATTTAGAAAATAAGAGTCAATCAGGAAGGTTATCAAAAAAAGAAGCAACACAATTGTCTACATTAAAACAACAACAAGCAGAGATTAAGCAAAAAAAATACGCTCTTGAAAAAGATTTACAAGAAGCAAAAAAACAAAGAGACACAGCAGCTAAGAAGTTAAAAAATGCTCAATATGATAAACAGCTGCAAGCTGCAAATAAAAAAGTAGAAGATTTATCAAAACAAAAGGAGATTGAAAAACAGAAATTAAATAAAGACCCTGATTATAAAGAAGCCCAAAGAGAATTAAGACAAGTAAAGTCAAAAATAAAAAATATTGAAAAGAAGGCTAATGACGGAACACCACTCTCAAAAACCGAACAAACTGAACTAAAAAACTTAAAAAAGAAGCAAGCAACACTTAATTCAAAAATAAGCAAGCTCAGCAAAACTTATACAGAGACAAGTGCCAAATTAAATGCGGCAAAATCCGAAGCAAAGACTCTAGAAAGTATGTCAAAGGGAAACTCTGCAAGAGCAAAAAGTGCTGCACTATCTAAAATTAAAAAGGGCAAGCAAAAAGTTAGAATTAATTTAAAAAAATTACCAAAAAGCACTTTACAAAAGTTACAAGCAGGTTTGAATAAAACAAAAGCTGTTGCAAGCACCGGAGGGAAGATGCTTCGAGGTGCAGGTAAAGTCGCAAAACCTGTTATGGCAATATTAGCGGCTGTAGATATTTACAATGCATACAAAACCGGAGGAGCCAAAAAAGCTGTAAGGCAAACTGCGAAATTGGGAACATCATGTGTCGGTGCTTGGGCAGGCGCTAAAGGAGGTGCTGCACTTGGTGCTACTATAGGTTCTTTTGTGGGCCCTATTGGTACTGTTGTGGGCGGTTTTGTAGGAGGACTTGTAGGCGGTATTGCAGGATGGTGGGCTGGAGAGAAGGTTTACGACGCAGCAGAAAGGGTTGTACTTCCTACAGATACTCCACTTGGACAAGAACAAGCTAAAGAGGGCATAGTTGAATTTGAAGCAACAGACGAAGAACTCGAAGAACTATTAATGGAGAATCCAGAGCTTGAGGATGCACTAGAATGGGTTGAATAAAACATTATACGAGAGAGCTTTAGCAGCTCTCTCATTGTTTTATAATTGAATCAAATACCAAGTAACGAGAGTCAAATACACAGCCAAGCCTATAACGTCAATGGTTGTGGCAATAACAGGCCCTGAGGCTACGGCGGGATCACATTTAAGTTTTTTCAAAATCAACGGAGTACAAGTCCCAATCATCGTTGCAATTGTCATATTAAGAGTCATTGCAAGACCCACAATCAGACCCAAACCCGCATGGTGCTGCCACCCCCAAGTTACAAATGAAACAAGCAATCCGAAAATACATCCTATACTTAATCCCGTAACAGTTTCTCTCCAAATATAATGCCAGCCTGATTTAAGAGTAATTTGACCTGTCGACATACCACGAACCATAAGGGTAATACTTTGTGTACCAATATTTCCGCCCAAACCGGCAAGCAAAGGCATAAATGCTGCAATAATAGGAAGCGCCGTAAATGTACCATCAAAACGACTTGTAATAGATACCGCAAGGAATTCTCCTATAAGGGTAATTAAAAGCCACGGAGTACGTGCTTTTATGGCATGCCCGATACTTCCTGTCAGAACATCGTCATCGTCATCGCCTAAATCCGTAACGATACCTGAAGAAGTAAGGATTTCATCCGTAGTTTCTTCTTCTACAACATCCTGAACGTCATCCCATGTAACAATCCCTTTCAGGTGGTCATATAAATCTACAACAGGAAGTGCATTGAACTGGTACTTCATAAAGATATCGGCAATATGCCCCTGATAATCATCAACATGAACTTTTACAATATCCTTAATCATTATATCAGAGATACTAAGGTTTACTGGCGAAGTAAGAAGTGTTCTCAAAGAAACAACTCCTAAAAGATGGCTGTGTTTATCTACAACATAAACGTAATAAAGCTCCATACTTTCTTCTTCAGCTTTAATTCTTATTGTTTCGAGGGCATCTTTTACACTCATTGTATAACCAACGGTAAGAACTTTCGGGTTCATAATACCACCGGCTGTATCATCGTTATAAGTCAACAGTTCACGAAGTTCTGAGGAGAATTTTTCAGGCAGGTTGTCTAAATATGCCTGACTTTCATCATCCTCCATATCGCCCAAAACGTCTGCCGCATCATCGTGAGGAAGTTTTGAGATTAATCTTGAAGCTAGTTCTTCGTCAATATCTCCTAAAATTTCTACCTGCAATTGAGGGGTTAGGTACTCAATAACTTCTGCCTGTTTTTCTTCATCAAGCTTGGAAAAACAATCCAGACGTTCCTCCGGCGACAATTGCTGAAAAATATCCGCAATATCAGCTGAGTGATAACCGGAAAGCTCGTCTTTGAGCTGTTGCTCCGTATCGTCATCCATTAATTCTTTTATTCTGTCTATTGTATTTTCCAAGTTTTGCATTCGTTTTCCTTCTCGATGAGTGGTGTAAGTGAGGTTATTTAGTCAACTTTACTCGCACTATCGATAATTTGTAAACTGCAGAGGATAATCATATTTATCCTCATTTTTGCGTAAAAGCTGAATAACTTCCTGCAAATCATCTTTACTTTTACCCGAAACTCTAACTTGTTCGCCCTGAATAGATGCTTGAACTTTGAGTTTTGAATCTTTGATATCGGCAACTATTTTTTTAGCAAGCTCTTGTGTCAAACCTTTTCTCAAATTAAACACCTGACGAACATTTCCGCCCAAAGCATTTTCAATTGCCTGTGCATCCAAAATCTTTATACTCAAACCTCTTTTTACAAGCTTTGTTTGAAGAATATCAAATATGTTTCTTAATTTCATCTCGTCATTTGTAGTAATGGTAATGGTTTTATCCGATTCCAAATTAATTTCGGAATTAGAATTTTTCAAATCAAAACGAGAACTTAAATCTCTTTTAACCTGATCAACGGCATTAACAAGCTCTTGTTTATCAAATTCCGAAACTACATCAAAACTGCAATCTTTAGCCATAATATAACTCCTGTTTTTTATCAACAGTTATATAATAGCATGAATATACAAATTTTTAGACACAAAGTTTATTCATCAAACGACCTAGCCAAGTTCTTTTAACAACAGGTTCAGGAGCTTTAGGAATAACACCCATAGTATATGATGCAACATGTGGTCTTTCGCTAAAATCATACGGATCGCATCCGTATCTTGCCTTTACACTCTGATAGGCATTTCCTCCGTACATACCGCCCATTCCTATACCGCCCATTGACATTACCATAATTTACACACCTTTATTTATTACTACACATGTATATAAAGTGTTTTTGCGGTAAAAATTTGCCTGAATATTAAGAATTGTTAAATCAATATTTAATTTTTATCGGGCATGGTTTGAGACCAAAAATTTCGTATATTAAAATTAAAATTTTATGCATAATAATCCAATTTATGTTGATTTTTTATATTTTCAGCATGAGCTTTGATGGTTCTTGCTTGAGAAGCAACTTTATAATCCTGTTCTGAAGGATCAGACGGAGCAAGTGCAGATTTTATCACCGTATCAGCATGTTTAATTGTTTTTTCCGGATTATCAGGGTCGAGAACCGGCATTGCAATAGAAACATGACCTCCGACAGGAATTCCTGAGGAATCTTTTTCTATGACAATCGAACCGGCATAAGACCCGCCTGCATTTTTGTGTGCGAGTTCATGGGCATATATTTCATTATAACGTTGTCTTATAGCTTGTTGTCCGAGACTTCTGAATGTTGATATTGTTCTGCAATCCATTAAAAAGAAACCGCCTCCTTAAATGTGCTTTTTGATTATACATGTTTTTTCAAATTTCTGCAATAGACATGAATACAATTAGAGTTTCCCGAAAAACTTCGTTTTTCTTCGCAAACTCCATTAGTTTAATTTTCTTTACATATCATTACAAAATGACAAAAAAAATGTTTATGAGTTATAATATAGTACTGCTGATGTCAGCAAATAAATATAAGAGAATTGAAATCATATCATAAATATAAGTATGTTGTATAGGAGATTATAAATATGTCAGAAATGACTGAGGAAAATACTGCCTCAACTTTAGATTTTACAGGCGGGAAATGGCAAATAGAAATTAACGTAAGGGATTTTATCCAAAAGAATTACACCCCGTATTACGGCGACTCAAGCTTTTTAGCTCCGCCAACGGAGAACACAAAAAAACTCTGGAAAGAATGCTGTGAACTTTTTGAAAAAGAAAGAAAAAACGGCGGAGTTCTTGATATGGATACAGAAATTGTGTCCTCAATAACTTCACACGACGCAGGCTATATTGACAAATCTTTGGAAAAAATTGTAGGTTTACAGACTGATAGACCGCTAAAGCGTGCTTTACAACCGTTTGGCGGCATAAGAATGGCAGAAACCTCTTGCAGTTCGTATGGTTACACGGTTGACCCTCATATAAGCGAAATTTTCACAAAATACAGAAAAACGCATAATCAGGGTGTATTTGACGTTTATACTCCTGAAATGCGAAAAGCCCGCCATGCCGGAATCCTGACTGGACTTCCTGATGCATACGGCAGAGGCAGAATAATAGGAGATTACAGAAGGGTTGCATTATACGGTATTGACAGACTTATAGAAGATAAAATTGAACAGCACGCTTCCGTTCACGGCACAATGACCGCTGAAAAAATCCAGCTTAAAGAAGAACTTGCCGAACAAATCAGAGCGTTGGAGGAAATGAAAGAACTCGGTAAAATATACGGATGTGACATTTCCAAACCTGCTTCAAACGCAAGAGAAGCTGTGCAATGGCTGTATTTTGGTTATCTTTCTGCAGTAAAAGAACAGAACGGTGCTGCAATGAGCATTGGAAGAACCTCAACCTTCCTTGATATATTTATTGAAAGAGATTTACGCCGAGGAATCATTACTGAAGCGGAAGCACAAGAATTAATTGACCATTTTATTATGAAATTAAGACTGGTTAAATTTGCCCGCACACCTGAATACAATTCACTGTTTTCCGGCGACCCTACTTGGGTAACCGAATCTATCGGCGGTATGGGTATTGACGGAAGACCGCTTGTCACAAAAAACTCTTTCAGGTACCTTCATACGCTTGAAAATCTGGGAACTGCACCTGAACCGAATTTGACTGTCTTATGGTCAACAAAATTACCGCAAAACTTCAAAGAATATGCGGCGCATATTTCCATTACCACATCGTCAATTCAATATGAAAACGATGATATGATGCGACAGATTCACGGAGATGATTATGCAATCGCTTGCTGTGTATCGTCAATGGTTGTCGGGAAAGAAATGCAATTCTTCGGTGCAAGAGCCAATCTTGCAAAATGTCTTCTTTATGCAATCAACGGCGGTGTTGATGAAAAGAACAAGGAGCAGGTCGGACCGAAATACAGACCGATTACATCTGAATATCTTGATTATGATGAAGTTATGGAACGCTATGACAGCATGCTTGATTGGCTTTCATGGTTATATGTAAACACATTGAATGTTATTCACTATATGCACGACAAGTATTGTTATGAACGCTCTCAAATGGCACTTCACGACAGAGATGTAAAAAGATATTTTGCAACCGGTATTGCCGGACTTTCCGTTGTTGCAGATTCTTTGTCTGCAATAAAATATGCAAAAGTCAAAACAATTCGTGATGAAAACGGCATAGTTGTTGACTATGAAGTCGAGGGCGATTATCCGAAATACGGAAACGATGACGACAGAGTTGATTCAATTGCCGTAGAAATCGTACACAAGTTTATGAATCTTTTGAGAACACATAACACTTACAGAAATTCGATTCCTACAATGTCGATTCTGACAATTACTTCAAATGTTGTTTACGGAAAGAAAACCGGAAACACTCCTGACGGCAGAAAAGCAGGTATACCGCTTGCCCCCGGTGCTAATCCTATGCACGGACGGGATAAAAACGGTGCGGTTGCATCACTTGCATCTGTTGCAAAGCTTCCCTTCGGAGATGCACAGGACGGAATTTCAAATACATTCTCAATTATACCGAATGCTCTCGGCAAAGACGAAGTGTTTATGAGCGACTTGGATTTGGGAATGGATTTAGGAATACAGCTTGAATGCGGATGCTGTGAAGGCGGAATAAATGCTAAAGGTGAATACTCGAGCAATTACATGACACCTTTAATCAGAAAAAACGAAAAGAAAACATCAAACGAAAATATTTGTACTGAAATATAGGGGAAAAGCTGATGACAACACAACAAAAAGAAAATTTAATTAACTTACTGGACGGATATGTTGAAAAGGGAGGACATCATCTTAACGTCAATGTTTTCAACAGGGAAACATTGCTTGATGCTCAGGCTCATCCTGAAAAATATCCTCAATTAACTGTTCGTGTTTCAGGTTACGCAGTTAATTTTACAAAATTGACCAAAGAACAGCAGGATGATGTCATTTCGAGAACATTTCATTCTTCTTTGGGAAAATAGTTTTTATCATGGTATAATTAGTTTGTTAAGATAATATGGTAATATTTTAAAACGAAAGGAATTGATTATGGCAAAGTATGTATGTTCTGTATGCGGTTATACAGTAGAGGGCGAAGCACCTGAAAAATGCCCTGTTTGCGGTGCAGTCAGAGAAGTTTTTACAAAAGTTGAAGATGGAGAAAAGAAATATACTACAGAACACGTAGTTGGTATTGCAAAAGACGTTGATTCTTCTATTTTAGAAGGTTTGAGGGCTAATTTTACAGGCGAATGTACAGAAGTAGGTATGTATCTTGCAATGGCAAGACAAGCTGACAGAGAAGGTTATCCTGAAATAGCAGAAGCATACAGAAGATATGCATTTGATGAAGCTGACCACGCAGCAAGATTTGCAGAACTTTTAGGCGAAGTTGTTACAAATTCAACAAAGAAAAATCTTGAACTCAGAGCAGAAGCTGAATTTGGTGCATGCGATGGCAAAATGCAATTAGCAAAACGTGCAAAAGAATTGGGCTTGGATGCAATTCACGATACGGTTCACGAAATGGCAAAAGATGAAGCTCGTCACGGCAGAGGTTTTGACGGACTTTTAGCAAGATATTTTGCGTAAATTTAACAATTTAATTTAAAATGGCGTGGTATCAAATACCACGCCATTTTTCTATTCTTAATTAATATACTAAGCGTTTGTATTTATTTTATTTTTAACGGATTTAATATGCTCTGCTCTTTTTACTATTTCTTTATATTTATGCTTCAAAAGTCGCTTAGCTTCTAAACAATTCACAAATTCTCTAAACCATAAGGAGTTTTGGAATTTAAAATTTGCCTAAGGCAGATACAGAGCGACTCATATAGTATAGCAAATTGTACAGAGGTTTCAGCCTTGTTGACAACATCAAAAATTTGTCTTTACAATTCTTAACATTTGTATAAAAAGAGGGCAATGCTAGTGGAGTGGTTTTAAACAATTTCCTATTACCTTATTGCCTTGAGAGCCCACCCTCATCAGCATTCTGCACCTTCTCTCTTGATCTGCTCGCAGGTCATTCCCATCAAGGGCAAAAATCTGGCAGCTTGTCCTAATGCCACAATGCCTTTTCTCAGGATTGCTTCGCTATCGCTCGCAATGACAAAAAGACTTGCAATTTTACCAACCAATAATACTTAACCTGCTCGCAATGACGAAAAGTATATTAGTCGGATTGACTAATCCAACAACACATAGGCCGCCCGTAAAGGCGACCTATACACTTTCCCCCTATTTACACCTAGCCGATTACAGGCTGAACAAAAGTTCTTGCTGCAAGGTCTTTGTCAAGCATTAATAAAGCTTTTTTGTCATCTCCGATTAATCTCAAAGTGGCAAGAAGTCCTCCTACACTTGCTTCTTCTTCGACCTGTTCTTTAATATACCAATCAAGAAGGTGTAAAGCAGCTCTATCTTTAACTTCCTCGGCTACATCTGCAACATGGTTAATGCTTGATGTTACAAACTGTTCGTGTTTTAAAACTTCTTCGAAAATTTCAAGAGGAGTTGTACCTTTAAACTCAGGCTTAGCTATTGCTTCCAAACAAATTTTTCCACCTCTTTCATCCAAGTAATCAAACATACCCATTGCGTGAGCGTGTTCTTCCTGAACCTGAACTCCAAACCAATTTACAAATCCCTGAAGATTCCATTCCATGAATTTTACCTTCATCGCAAGGTACAAGTATTCGGAATAAAATTCCTTGTTGATTTGTTCATTAAACGCTTTTTCCAATTTTTCATTAATCATATATTTCTCCTTTCGTTTATAATGTATTGAAAATTCTGTCTCCTGCATCTCCCATACCCGGAACGATATAACCTCTTTCATTCAAGTGCCAATCTACGGCAGCAACGATAAGTGTAATTTCTGGAAATTCGTTAAATACGGCTTCAATCCCCTGTGGAGAGGATATCATACAAACACCGCAAATATTTTTTTGAGGAATTCCCTTTTCCGTATAAAGTCTTATCGCTTCTATCAAAGAGTTTCCTGTTGCAAGCATAGGGTCTGTAATATAAACATAGTATTTATCAGGATTATCGACTGGCATCGGCACTTTGTTATAATACCAGACAGGCTTTAAAGTTTTTTCATCACGATACATTCCGATATGTCTGATTGTTGCCTGAGGGAGAATGTCCACCGCTTCATCAGTAAAAATAAGTCCTGCACGTAGAATTGGGGATATTATTATTGTAATATCTTGGTTTATTGTTTTTGCCTGAAACTTTGTTAAAGGAGTCTCAACCTCCACTTCTGTTTGCGGAAGATTTTTGGTAGCTTCATAAAGAAGGATTCTGGTCAATTTTCTTGCCGCTAGCCGTACTCCTTGGGTATCGGTATTTTTTGCTCTTATTGTACACAAGCTCTGATTGACGATAGGATTTTCAACAATTTTTAAATTAGTGTATTTGTTTTGCATCTTTTTTAAACCCCTCGATATTCTTTCTTATTTCATTAGCTTTTGTCGTAGAATTATCCAAAAATTCGTCCGAATATTTTATGAATCTGTTAAAATCGCTTTTTTTGCCTGACGGAATTTCTATTTTCAAATTTGCATCGTTCACTTTGCCACTGAAGGAAGATATTGAATAAATAATTGTGCCGATTTTTTTATACATTTCATCAAGCATGTGAAGTGCATCGTGCAAGCGTTTTGGAGGATTTACCGTAACTATCGGAGTATTTTTATCAATATATTCGCCTTTTTGCGGAACATAGAGTTCCAGAGATTTTGAACCTGCCATACCGCTGAACTCTACGGTAATTTCAGAACCCTGCGGAATATATACCTCCGGATTTTTCAAAACGAATTTTACATACACTTCGTCCTTAACAGGCTTAATTTTAACAACATGACCTACTTCGACCCCCATCATTCGAACGGGAGAACCGATGACAAGACCATCGACATCAGGAAGAAATACCTGATAATCGTTTTCATCATTTTTAGATTTATGCATAAACGTAGTTGAGGATATTGCAACAATTAGCAAAACCACAATCAACCATGTTAAAAGTTCTCCTTTACTGTTTATGTATACGGTTTTTTCTCTCTTTTTATCTGACATTCCATGCCCCGTTTTTATAATATTAACACCAAAACCGTCATTTTACATATTATTTTTTTTTAAAAGCAAAAATTTTGAACATAATGTAGTTCAATACGGCACAAACAGCTGTTGCCAGTATTTGTGCAAAATAAGCATTGATTACACATTTTTCAATAAACAACCACAGCAAAAAAGCATTCAAAATATAACTCAGAAACCAGGTTGCACAGCATTTAATATATTGCTTAAAAAGGTTTCCTTCAACCGGAAAAACGAGAATTCTGTGGGTCGTAAAAGAAACGACAGAAGAAATTAGCCACGCAAGCACCAAAGCAAGCTGATAGTTTTGTTCTCCAAGAATGAAATAGAGCAAACCCGCATAAATAAGGTAAGAAACTCCTGCATTAAACATTCCGACCAATAGAAATCTGATTTTGTCGGGGATTTTAAACCAATATTTTTTTAGTGTGTTTTTCACTTTGTTAATTCCTTATAATCCTTCCACCCAGCCCTCCCCCATAGGGAGGGCTGGGTGGAAGCTATTTATTTGCTTATTGCCTCTCAACAAAGTTTAAATAATACTTCAAAGCAACATCTTTTGAATTCTCATAAAATTCTTCGCTAAAGAGTTTTCTATGCGATTCAGTTCTTTCTCCGGAATAATTCCCCAATATTCTTGCGAAATTGCTTATTTCTTCAAGATTTGAACCGCCTGAGTAAGCTTTAGTTTTCGCATCAGTTCCCGACGGTCTTATCTCAACGAATTTATCGGAAAATTTAAGATATGTTCCGTCTCCGACAAATTTGACGGCAATTAAGTTATCAAAATTCAATTCTTTGAAGGTATTGTTTAATAATGATTTTACCCCTTCCAAATCTGCTTTGCCTTCTTTGATTGCTATTGCAAGCGAAAGATAAAATAAATCGTTTTTCGTACGCTGTTTTTCGCCTTCCATTTTTGCCTGCTTCAGCTTGTCTATATCCGGCTCTGACTCGTTATAATACGCAATATCTTCTCGCACATCATACTTTGCAACAATGTTATTTTCTTCATAAATTTCATTCAGGTATTCGGAAAGCGTTTTGTTTTCTGCTTCCAATTTTGAGGCAAGACAAGAAGCAACGATTATAGCCTCTGTTGCACTTTTCTCTCTCATAGCGATTGCTTTTCTGCCTGATTTTGATTCAATCAAATTTTCAGAACCCATAATCATACCGCCGGATTCTTCTCCGCCGAATATCAAGCGGGGCTGAACACCAAGGTTAATTTCCTCTCCGAAAACATCCGTTATTTTAACCTCGTATTCGGGATTTTCTTTTATTTGACATTCAACCTTTTTCATTATGTTAGCGATTTCTTTAAACCCTACAGGAACATTGACAACTTTTATATCATTTGCCCTCGCCCATTCATCCCAGCTTAAAGCCGATGCTGTTGTTTTTATCATAAATCTCGGATGAGTTTTAAACTTTCCATGGGTTTTAAGCTGCTTTGCTCTGTAATCCATAAGCATTAAGAACGCTTGATTTGCTGTATAAATCGTCAATACCCGTTCTTCTCCGAGATGAATGTAAGAAACTCCAAGTTCATCAAGATTTGGAGCGTTGCCTACCGCTTCTATCTGGCAAACAGTGAGTCTGTCGTGATCGGGGTCTGTTATTAAAACAACAGTGCCGAGCGGTAAAAATTTGAGTTTTTCTTCATAATGCAAAGATTCAATAATCGGGAAAAACCTTTCGCCATTCGGTTTTTTTGCCATTACTGTTGCATCAACGGAATAATCATAAAACACTTTATTTCCATTAGGATCTGTGTCGTATTTTCCGATTGAATGAAAAAACGGGTCTTCTTCAACATTGTTCCAGAGATATTTGTTTGAGATTTCAAGTTTTTCAAGAACTCTCGATAAAGTCCTGTATGCACATCCTCCAACCGCTTCCACAAACAATTGACCGTTCATTTTTTTGACGGAATCAAGGTCTTGAGCAACCCCTGCCTTTAAATATTCCACATAGAGGTCAATTCCGTCATTCATACTTTCCATAACTTTTTCATCAATAAGCGGATTGTCATTCGATGATATTTTTATTTCATAAGAGCCTTCGTTTTCAACAATATCAAAAATTTCCTGAATTTTGTTTACAAATTCCAAAGATTCCTCGGGCAAATACTGACTCCCTTGAGAATTTAAATCCTTTGTTGCCGTTTTGACCGAAATACCGTGACTTGAGGTTATATATTCCCCACCGGCTAAATCAAGTTTAAAACACAAGAAAGATGCAAGCCAAATCGGAATTGTTTTTCTTCCCTGCGGAACTATTGTTTTTATCCCTTGAGAGGCTTGAATTCTCGCTATCGCATCCAAATACAAATCGGAATTATACCGAACCTCACTACCTGCTAATTTACAAATTTTTCCTGCCTCATGTTTACCCCTTGACACAAGTGCTTTTGCAAGCGTTGCAAGAACTATTCCAACAAGGTTAATCGGAAACCTTGTATCTTGAGGATAAAGAATGTTTTGAGGACCTCTTATACCTGCAGTAGAAACCTTTGCCTCTTTTGAATAATTCGCAAACCACTCCAAAAGATTCAATCCTTCGGGATTGCTCTCTGAATGAGGGTAAAGGTGTTCCCGCTTTAAAACAAACGTAAATTCACCGTCATTGTCAAAATTAAGCAAGTCCAAATTTTTTATATAATCTGGTGTTTTTTCGTAAACATTTTTGAATAATTCCTTTTCAAGCTCACAGCTTGGTTCTCTTCGTGACATAATAATCTCCTTCTCCCAAGGTTATTATATCACAAAATTTGTGTGCTTTATTTTGTTAGAAAGTTTTTCAAAAATGCAAGGTTTGATTTTAAAATTTAAAGAGGGTGACTTTAAGGACACCCTCATATACAGCTTTTGAACTAATATATAAGAGACTTGAGCTTGTCAAATACTTCTGGTAAACTTTTTATTTTTCCGCCTGACGTTGTTTCCGGCAAAATGAGGCTCGCAATGACAAGAAACTTGCAATTTTGTCATCGGATATATTTACCTCCCCCCCTAAGACTATTCACATGTCGGGCTTCAACTGGTACAATATTCTTATGGATAATATTCTTGAAATAAAAAACCTAAACTTATTTTTTAGATCTGACGACAAAGAGTATCAAGCGCTTTATGACGTTAATATTAGCTTTGAAAGAGGAAAACTCCATTCAATCGTAGGCGAATCTGGATGCGGAAAGACTATGACAGTTATGTCGGTTTTGAGACTTCTCCCTAAAACCGCATACATTAAAAACGGGGAAATAATTTTTAACGGGGAAAATCTTTTAACCTATAAAGAATCTCAAATGAGAGAGCTTAGGGGAAACAAAATTGCACTTATTCCGCAAGACCCGATGACATCTCTTAATCCGCTCTATACAGTCGGCAATCAGCTTGTTGAAGCAATAATGGCACACAGCAAAGTTTCTAAGCACAATGCTCTCAGAAAAGCACGAGAAGTCATGAATTTGGTTAAAATATCCGATGCAGATAACAAGCTTAGTATGTATCCGCACGAGTTTTCAGGCGGAATGAAACAGCGTATTATAATCGGAATGGCTCTTGCCTGCAATGCAGAACTTATAATCGCTGATGAACCTACAACCGCACTTGATGTAACCATACAAAAACAGGTTATGGATATACTTTCTGAACTTCAAAAAGAATACAAAACTACCGTAATCCTTATTTCTCACGACCTTGCACTTGTAAGTAATTATGCAGATACTGTAAATGTAATGTATTCCGGAAGACTCGCCGAACAGGCCGAGGTAAATGAATTTTATAAAAAACCAATGCACCCGTACTCTGTTGCTCTTTTAAATTCTCTTCCGAGTGCTGGAACAAGGAGTAAATTAAATACAATTGAAGGCGCACCTCCTAATATTCAGGAGATTATTACGGGATGTAAATTTCATCCGAGATGCAAATCTGCTGAAATCGGACTGTGCGACATAAGTATACCAAATTTAGAAGAAAAAACTTCTAAGCATTTTGTTTCTTGTTTTAAAGTTGAAAAAAATATGTTAAAATAAGTTCTATGAGCGAGATTATTATATCACCCTCAATTCTTTCGGCAGATTTTATGAATCTGGAACAAGAAATTAATGACGTAAAAGAAGCCGGAGCGGATTGGATTCATATAGATGTTATGGATGGACATTTTGTCCCGAACATTACAATCGGAGTTCCGGTTGTAAAATCCATACGCAAAAAAACCGACATGTTTTTGGACACGCATTTAATGATTGAAAATCCTGAAAAATACATTGAATCTTTTGCAAAATCAGGTTCCGATTTAATAACTTTCCATTTGGAAGCTTGCAGGGATGAAAAACATGCAAAAGAGGTTATACAGCTTATAAAATCTTCCGGAAAGAAATGCGGAATTTCAATTAAGCCCGCAACCGAAGCTATAAGGACATTTCGTTATCTTGATGACGTGGATTTGGTACTGATAATGACGGTTGAACCGGGATTTGGCGGTCAGGAATTTATGCACGAATGCGCAATGAAAATACCTCAAATAGTTGAAAAAGCCAAAAAAGAATTGATTATACAAGTTGATGGTGGTATAAATAATATAACGGCTAAAATTTGTACATCACTTGGTGCAAATTCGCTTGTCGCAGGAAGTTATGTGTACGGAAGCGATGATTACCGTAAGAGGATAGACGAGTTAAAGAACAGAACCTGGAAGTGATTATGGATGACAATATAGTAAATTTAAAGATGTATTTTGATAAGCTTATTAAAACCATTGAAACGCAAGCCTCTTTTAAATTCGGCAATAAACATATTGTTGATAAACAGAGGATTGACGATATTCTTTGCTGTATTGATGCTAATTTTCCAAAGATTCTGAAACTTTACAAAAAACATCACGGAAGCACGGACAAGAATATTAAGAGCTTCAAAGAGTATGACAGACTTATTGCAAACATTAAGATAAAACCGATATTGGGCAATAACAGTTACTCAATTAATTACAAAGAAACAGTGCAAATAGCATCTAATCTGGGAATTACTCTCAGCTCTGATGTCAAATATATTGAAAAAAATTACCCTAATTTAAAGTAAATTGACTTTTTTGAGGTGTTTGTTATACAATTTTGGTAGTTGTTTTATAAGTAAACGGAGTATAAAATGAGCTCACAACAAGATGTTATATACGGCTTAATGAATGAACTGGAAGATGCCTTAGACAGAGGACTTCCTCTTTTAAGCAACCTTGCTATAGTTAGAAAAGACACTGTTTTAAACATTTTAGACAAACTGTATGCGGCATTACCTGATGAAGTTAAAGAAGCTCGCGCATTGCTTAGAAGACGTGATGAATTTCAATATGAAGCGCAGCAAAGAGCTGAAAAAACTATTGCAGAAGCACAGATTGAGGCGGATAGATTATTGAGTGAATCAGACTTGTTGAGAGCTGTGCAAAGAGAAGCCGAAAAAATTAAAGAACAGGTTATCAACGATTGTGAAGATATTAAACGCAAAGCGTTGGAAGAAGCAAATGCTTTAAGAAATCAAGCTATAGATGAAGCTCTGAGAGTAAAAGACGGTGCATCTGTTTATGCCGAACAAATTCTTGCCAGCCTGGAACAAAACGTAAATCGTTTACACGAAGTGATAAAAGACAACCAGATTCAGCTTGAAAGAAAACGTTCTGAAGAAGAAGGTCAGTATTCAGGCAACTATGCCAACCAACAGCCTGAATTTGCACGAGATTTTAAAATGTAGTTTTCGTTTTATTTAATCAACCCTTCACAGAGAACAAACCTTCCCAAAAGGGCTACTTCGCAATAATTTGAAAGCGAATCCGTCAGGCATTTGTTTTCGCAGAATCCTCCTGATAAATATATTTTTTCAGGTCTTTTAGCAAAATTCCAAGCATTATATGCAATTCCGTGAACAAATTTTGAAATCGCTTCTTCAGGCTTTGCTCCGTTTGAAATTGAGTCCATAATTTTTTCAATACCAAAAATTCCGCATGTTACGGTAAACTTTTCGGAGTTAAATTTAAGCTGATTAGAATTGATATCGTAAAATTTCAAAAGCATCTCTGCTGTTGCACCTGTAGAACTTGCACAGGATGTATTCCAGTCCATATCGTGGAATTTGCCGTCTTTAAACCTTATCCATTTTGCATCACGACTTCCCAAATCCAAAACTGTCGCATTTGGGTCAATTCCTCGTTTTTGTGAACCAAGTGCTAGTGCTATTATTTCATTTTCAGTAGAATTTGCCATATGACCGCAGGAAAAATCAGGAATTATATCTGAGGATTTTATTGTACTTGAATTTACTATGTAATAATTGTAACCTGATTTTTTTTCGCACAAAAATTCTTCTCCGAGACAGTTTTCGTCAGAAATAAGCTTCGAATATGTAGTTCCAGCATCAAGATAAATCATGCTTTAATTATACTTGAAAAATTTGCAAAATGTTATATTGATTAATGTACATAGCGGGTGTTTTAGTTTATAATAAATTCATTGGGAAGGGGATTTTTTATGAATATAAAATTGTTAAAGAATATATTTATAGGTATTGCCGTGACTTTTTTGACGGGATATGTACTGTTTTTGATTTTACCGTTTATTATTTCGCCCATTCTGAATAAATATATTCCGGATATTAATAACGAAATTAAAAAAGCATCTGGTCTGATCTCTGAAGTAGAAGGAATAAGACTCTCTACCACACCGAAACTCGGCGCAGGGTTCGAAATAAAGAAATTTGTTCTTTCTACTCCTGACAGGAAAGAGATTTTAAATGCGGAGGATTTTGGAATAAAAATGTCTCTTTTGTCTGTTATAGCTAAGAGAATAGAGCTTGCATCGGTTTCGGCAGACAGTATTGATGTAAACCTCGGATTAAATAAAGACGGCTCCTTTGAGATTGAAAAATATTTTCCTGCACAAACCGAACCACTTCCGACGCAGGATGGAGAAGAAACGACTTCTGATTCAGGATTACCCCTTGGATTAAAACTTTCAAACCGCATGCCCGACATAAAAATCGGAAGTTATAAAATTAATTTTACGGATATTTCTAACGGCAAACATTATTTGATACAAGGAACCAAAACAGAAATAACGGATTTTGTACTTAACAAGGGCATAAAAATAAAGGCAGATGGTTCAATAATTCTTGCAGGAAGGGAACAATTCAAGTACAACTTAAAGATTAATAACAGAATCATGCCGGATATTGACCTGAATGAATTGATTTTTAATTCTAAAACTGTCGAAACTGCCAAGAAACCCGAACAAAATATCAATCTTCTGGATATTTTTAAAGGGCTTTATGATTACAAAATTACGGCAAATGTAGATTCTGATTTAACTCTTGCCGGAAATACCCACAAAGGATATATTAATGCAGATAACATTTCTGTTTCTCCAAACGGGCTTGTAATACCTCCGAGCAAAATAAACCTTGAATTCAAAGGAAATAAAATTGATATCGATTCCACACTTTATTCTGCGCAAAATGAAGCTTCAACCGTAAAAGGCGAAATTAAAACCGGCAAAAAGACAGCTGTCGATATAAATATTAAATCCGGTGCAGAACTTTCAAACATTGTAAGAATTTTGAACGCATTTGCAATGACTTTTAACATAAAGGACTTGCAAACATTGACTGCCAACGGCAAGGTTGATGCAAATTTCAGTATAAAGTCCGATTTAAAAAATGTTACTTCTGACGGATATTTCAAAATACCTTCCGCAAAAATAAGATACGGACTTTATAACATAACTCTGGACAAAATCAACACCGACATTATTTTGAGCAATAATAATATAAATATTAAAAACCTTGGATTTTTAATTTATGACCAGCCATTAAAACTTTTCGGCACGATAAAACAAGATACAACGACTGATTTGCACCTTATGGGTAACAATCTGAGCCTTAAAGGTCTTGTTATTGCCTGCGGACAGGCGGCGCTTTTAAAAGAAAATCCGATTAATTCAGGACTTGTGTCTTTAAATGTTGATATTCTTGGAAAATTAGACAGCATAAAACCGACAGCAAAAATAGTTTTAAGCAATCTTGACATAAAAAACATTCCTTCAAATATGGTTATTAAACTGCCGTTAACCAATATTGACATTATCACAGACGGTAAAACTTTTTCCGGAACAGTAGTAAGCACAAATATTAAGGCAATAAATCCTGCCATTACAGTTAACATTCCAAAGCTTTCAGCTAATATTAGAGAAGATGTTATTGAAATAACACAAACACCGGTTAAGGCCGATAAAATTAATTTCAATGTTTCAGGAAAAATCAAAAACTATCTTACAGCAAAAATTGCATTGGATTTTATCACGACAGGAGATATAAAATCTAAATTAACCGGAGATATGAATACTGTTAAACAAACCTTGAATTTAGCTTACACAACAACACAGGATTCAACAATTGTTGTTCCTATGTTTGACAAATCACAGCTCACGTTTAACGGTAATCTTGCCATTACAGGAAGTATGCTTAATCCTCAGATATCAGGCACAGTTAATGTTCCTGCAATAAATATTCCTGAAATACCTGTAAGCATGGGGAATATAAACGCAAAACTTCACGGAGAAATTCTTAACGGAAGTGCATCAGCCGAAAAATTCACTTCTGGCGGAATTATTGCAGATACAATGACAACGAATTTTTCAATGAAGGGGGAAAATTTATACCTGAACAATCTTACAGGTAACGCATTTGACGGAAAATTCAGCGGTAATATCGTATACAATATGGCAAATACAAAAACAAATATAGTATTCAAAGGTAATGGAATGAATGCCGAAAAAGCTATAGAAGGTGCTGCAGGAATTAAAAATGCTCTTTCCGGAACACTCGGCTTTAACGCAAATATGAGTCTTATGATGTACCCGAATTTCAATGATATGTTACGATCAATCAAAGGAGATTTATCCTTCAATATAGAGAAAGGAGCTTTCGGTAAAATCGGGAGACTGGAAAATTTCCTTCAGGCAAGTAATATTATCGGAAATACTCTTTTAAAAACAACTGTAGGTTCGTTTTCGAACATTGCCGCAATAAAGAATTCTGCACAATTTAATTACCTGTCAGGCGAAATGACTTTTTCAAACGGATGGGCAAATATCAAGCATATACGAAGCACCGGAAAATCAATAGCGTACTTTGTTACTGGCAAATACAACATTGTTAACGGAACGGCAAATGTCTCTGTTCTTGGAAGATTAGACGGTACAATAGTTAAGCTTTTGGGTCCGATTGGAGAATTATCTGCCGAAAAATTTCTTTCATATATTCCTAAATTTGGCGAATTAACAGCAAGGTATGCAGATTCAATGACTACCGATCCCGACAAGGAGAGGACAAAAGATATTCCTGAGCTTGCCGATAAGCCTGAAGTTTATAAAGATTTTAAAGTTGAATTTAACGGCGGGGTAGAAAGTACAAGCTCGGTTAAATCGTTTAAATGGTTGTCAAAAGCCGATACAAGTGCAATTGAACAGCCAAGCATACAAGAAACCATTAAATCTCTAAAAACGAATGTTACAACAGATATCGGAACAACCGTTCAAACAATTAAGGATACTAAAGATCAGGTCAAACAATCGTTTACCGATATCAAAAACATTTTCAAAAGTGCAACCACTGTAACAGGCAGTAAAACCGAAAAAAACAGCATACAAGAAAATACTCCTGAAAATTAGTATTAATTTTTGTAAATTTTTCTTAAAAACATGCTCAAACATGGCAAAAAATAGTTTTTTTAACCATTTATATATATGAAGGAGTTTCAGTAGGTGTTCGTCAACAAAATTAATAACATATCTTTTAATGGATTTCAGCATTCCGTCGGGGATGCCGGTGAACATTTGTACAAATTTAATTATCCTCATGATAACAATCAGGATGTAAGAATAGAGTTTTACAAAGCAAATTCAAAACAAAACGAAAAACCTATAAAAACAATAAAACTGAGTGAAACGAACACAGTATGTTTTGACGAAATTCCAGAACTTAAAAGCGGAGAAGCCGTCAAATACAAGGTTTTTGTAAACGGCAGGGCCGTGGCAGACACAGGATATTACACAGGAGACAGAGGAAGCGGAAACGGTTACAATATGATTTACAGAAACGGAACAAATCCGCTTGTCCAAGGACAGGCGATTTTAACCGTTATTGATTCACACCGTCCAGGAGCTTCTTATGCAGACTTTGCTTCCGATAAAACCGGAAGTATTGATTATAATATTGAAAAACAAAAGGCTGCTGAAAGGGTTATTAGAACCTTCTCAAACAAAGGTGGAGGTTCACTTGCCGGAATTCAATACGACTTGCCGTTATTAAAAAGCACTGGAGTTAAAAAAGTATTTATGACCCCTGTTTGGGGCGGTGATAACCGTTCCTCAAGCCGTTACTGGAACAAAAACGATATGCATATATCGGATGAATTAGGAAATATTGACAACTATGAAACTTTTATAAGAGATTTGTTTAAAAACGGCATGCAGTATGTTGACGACTTTGCAGTAACATCAGAGGGTTTGGAGGGAGTTCATATACAGTATATCTTACGCTGGGCAAACCAGAATCCCCAAATGCAATATCTGTTTAAAATGAGCGGAATCAAAGATGCCCCTCTTACACTCGGTATTGTTCCCAAAAACATGGAAAACCTGCGTCACAGAGTAGTAAACCCAACTGTTTTATACAACCCTGATACAAAGAAAATTGAAAAAAACCCTGATTATGACAGCAGAAAAGAAACCTATTTTCAGGTTTATGATGCTTCACAGGTAACAGAAGAACAGCTTAAAAATACAAACGAACTTATAGGAAATTACCAAAAGCTTGAAACAGAAGACAAACTTGCCATAAATATTTCTGACGATACGGTTGTAAATTATGCATTTGAAATAAAACCGGAAGAATATGAAAACAGACTTAAAAAACTTGTCGAAATAAACAAAGGTTCTGAAACTCCGATAGAACTTAATTCTCCTGACGGAACTTTGTTTATAGGTCAATTTACTCATTTCAAAATAGGCACAAGTGCAGAAGGTGCCGTTTTCTGGGATGCAAACAAAGACCTTTTCAAACGTAATTACTTTATTTCGGGTTATGACGAAAAGCTTCTCAATGCAATTCCTAATATTAAGGAAAGAGACGAAATAAGAGAATTAATGAAGCGTGCAAACTGCGAGGCTCGTGATATGGCTGTTCAGGCAAGCGTATACAGAACACAGGTTGTTAAAGATTCACAACTTATTTATGCAGCACTAATGCTTCAAGGTGCTGATTCGAAAGAAGCAATTGATAAATTAATCGGCACAGTTCTTCCGAAAGAAGCTCAATTAAATGAAGAAGAAATCGAAAATATTAAAGACGGCTGGTACGAACTTGCTCCGAAACTTGTTGAAAACAGAGATGATTATACCCTCAAATCAATTATGAAACTGCCTCTTGATTCACTTGAACTCGGAGATAACACTGTCGGGGTTCTTTCAAGCCCGTTCTTCTCAAAAAGAGCATCAAACAAAGAAGGTATTGGGATTTCAAGATATGAATTCAACAAACAGGGTGCGGGAGTTTATTCTCCGTACCACAAAACATACCATAATGTAGACGGATTGTTTGAAAACCAAATAAGAGAATTCGTTGATGACGTTATCAACAAAGTTAACGAAACATCTAAAGAAAAACTCCTTGACGAAAACAAAAAGTATACCGAATACGGTGAATATGTAGTTAATTTATTAGGCAAAGAAATTGCAAAATACGCACTTTTAAAAGCGATTGCCGGAGATAAATTGCAGACAAAAGTTATGCCTGATGATGTTTCTAAAGGTAAAATAACTTATGATTATCAGGAATTAAAAAAATCAACGACATTAAAAGCTCTTGGAATTAACGCTTCAAGCCCGGAAGAAGAAGCAAAAGCTCTTTACAACATTATATTAAACGGTCTGGAAGGTTTGACCAACAACGACGTTGATTACGTTGCAAACGCAATTTCAAAGAGAATCGAAGGGACGACAATAAACAGCTTTAGGTTAGCAGAAGCCATGGTAAATAAAGCTGGTTTAGGCTTAGATTTCAGACTTGATGCCGCAAAAGACGTTGCCGATATGGATGCTGTCAGAAACGGCGATATTACCTTTGATCAGGCTTGGGATGATGTTATTGATTTCTGGAAAAAGATTGTTCAAGAGATAAAAAAAGTTAATCCGAATGCCTATATAGTTGCTGAGATTACTGATATAGACCAGCTTATGAGAGCGCAATACGGCAAAAATGCTGACGTTTGGAATGCAGACCTGTCTAAAATCGGCGGTAAGTATAAAAATGTTCCTGATGCAATAAGAAAATTCTTTGAAGAAACAGGTATTACAAGTGAAGCTGCTTATTCATATACATTTACCGATTTGCTCCACGTATTCTCAGCTGATGCGGAATACGGAAACGTTCCGAAAGACGGAATGAGCGGTTTTGTTGACAGAATCAAAACACTTATCAACTCAAATAACATTGATTACATCAGAAACGCATGGACATTTGCAGACAACCATGACAAACCGAGTGTAATTCATTCAATGGCGCTTGATATGGAATTGTTTAACACTACTAATTTGGAAGCTGATTTTCAGGGAGATTTAAAATCATATTTGAGTAACGAATACGAAATAAGAAGAAGAAATGCAAGGATTTCTGTTCTGAAAGAACTGACAAATTCAGATAAATTTGAAGATATGCCTCTTGAGGCAATGATGAATATTGATAACAAGGCTTATTTCAGAATTGCAAGCACACGTTCGACTGCAATGAGCCAGCTTTTAAGAGCTGCAATGCCAAAACTTGAAGAAAGCGGTGTTGACACAACCGAGCTTAAGAACGCTCTTGTTGATTTGACAAACGGAAACTATCTCAACAAAAACAAAAACTTTGATGCTCAAACAATAAAGATTCCTCAGCTTCAAACAATAGAAGGAGCATTAAATTCTATTATGTCAAGGGCAGGAGTTACAGGGCTTTCTCTCAGCGATGCTGACAAAGATGCAATAGTTAAAAAAGCAAAAGAACAAACAAGAGTTGAAAAATTTGCTGTTCGTGGAGACTTTGACTGGAAGACCATTGAAGGTAACACTCATTGGGCAGCACAAGAACTCGAAAACAGAGCCATGAGCATTCTTGAAAGCAGTGACAATCTAATGCAGTACAGCCCTTATACTATAAGCGTTGCATCCTTAATCCTTGATGCCGCAAAAGAAGTTTTAACTGATGCACAAAATACAGCGCTAAAATCCGGTGCAAAGAGTTTTGTAAAAGAATTTAACCGTGAAAAAGTAAACTCAAATTCCGACAAACTTCCAATTACGGAAGATAATAAAACGGCAATGAACAAAAAAGCATACGCTTCTCGTGATGTTGAAACCGTAATTGAAATGATTATGCAGCAGGCTGAATTTAAGACAGGAAAGAAATTTACAAAAGAACAGCACGATTTAATCCTGAAAACTTTGTTTATTGAATCGACTCAATCCGCTGTTGAAAAAGCTTTGATGTACGCATCATTCTTATCGGCACTTCCAGGAATTCCTTCTCAATACTACAGAGATGTTCTTGGTGCTTTAGGATATGATGAAAAGTCTAAAAATGTGTTCTTACAGAACAGAAACACCGTTCCTTATTCCGAACTTGAAGCAGACGGCCCGCTTAAAGAATACAGAACTGCAATATTTAATGCCTTTAGAGAAGTTATGCAGATACGATCAGCAAAAGGATTGGAAGCAATTAACACCGGCTCTCCTTATATGTTGGATGCAGGAAACAAAAATGTATGTGCAATGATGTACCAAGGAGAAGGAGATGATGTTGCAATCTCCATTATGAACGGAGACGGAATTAATCCAAAGAATATTGCCGACTATACAACCGCTGACGGCAAAACAACAAATATTCCTCAGACAAAAGAAGTTGAACTCGAAAACATAGCACTTCCGGCAATGCTTGCATTACCTGTCGGAACAGCGTTTGTTGATTATATGGCAAAAGACGGGTCTTCTTCTCCCAAATATATAATCAACAAACTCAAAGATGGCGGGTACGGTCTAGTAAGAGAAGACGGTGCAAAAATTAAGCTCAACGGAGAAACCGCTAAACACGGTGCTATGTTCTTGAAAAAGATTGTATTTAGAGGTAAAAACATAAACAAACAGTACAATTTTGCTACAAATCCTTATCAGAAAACTGATGTACAAAATATCGGGGAAAAGTTATCAATAGTAGCAAGATAACAAAAAATCAGATTAATTTCTTGGTCATAGCCGCAACAAAGAGAAGGTTATTGAGAAATTTTCTGTCTGTAGATTGAATTTGACCCCTGGCAAGTGATAAATAGCATGTCGCCGTTTACATGCAAACCGTAAGGCTTATCAAGTTTTTCTACAAGAACAGAAACGACACCGCTCGAGGTAATTTTAATAACATTATTAGCACTGTAATTTGCGACATAAATATTCCCAACACTGTCACTTGCCAGACTTATAGGCCCTGCAATTTTATCGCTTTTTAAGAAGACGGTGCGTTTATTGTCAGGTGTAATTTTTATTATTGAATTATCTGAAAAAGTTGATACATAAATATTTCCAAGCTTATCTGTTGTAATTCCCGTAGGGCTTAAAATGTTTTCGTACACTCCAGTATGTGCTGCAATCGTTGAAGGAGAATTTACAGGCTTTGCAGGAACGGTTGTCTGAACTTTAATATCTCCGGCAAGACTTTGCGCATCGTTATAATATTGACTTGACTGCGGAATTAATGAAATATATTTTCCGGCCGTTGTATAATCTTCAAGCTTTGATGACAAATCAGCAAGTTTCAATATTACTTCATAATCATTGGGATTTCGCATATACATTTGCTTAAATACGGATAATGCTTCCGAATAATTTTTCAAATATTCTAAAACCGTTCCAAGATTATAATATGCATCCAAATAATCTGGATAAGTTCTTATTGCACATCTAAAAGATTCTATTGCACGTTCGTACATTCCGAGTTTGTAGAAATCAATGCCCTGATTATAATCAAGTTTCGCATCCATAGGAATTTCAGCAAAAGCCGAAATATTCAAAGATAAAAACAAAATAAGGAATGCAAAAATCTTTTTCATAACTTAACCTCTTATATGATATTAACATAAATTTTTAATTTACGGTATTATGTAAATATGAAACCAAAAGTTATA
Organism: uncultured cyanobacterium; assembly: GCA_945487905.1. GTDB lineage: Bacteria > Cyanobacteriota > Vampirovibrionia > Gastranaerophilales > Gastranaerophilaceae > CAG-196. The sequence continues at coordinate 1,149 of CALYTW010000010.1, read as the reverse complement.
GCAATAGCAGGTCCTACTGCGAGCGGAAAAACAAAAATGGCGATTGATTTGGCAAAAAAAATCAACAGCGAAATTGTTTCTGCAGATTCAAGACTTGTTTATAAAGGTTTTGATATAGCTTCGGCAAAACCTGTAGAGGAAGAACAGGAAGGAATAAAACATTATCTTATTGATATTGTTGAACCGGAATTTGACTATTCAGCCGGAAATTATTACGAGGATGCAAAAAAGGCAATTGCAGAAATTCTATCAAAGGGTAAAACCCCGATTATTGCGGGAGGTACGGGTTTGTATTTTAAGATTCTGCTTGAAAATTATGATTTACCGAGGGTTGAAGCTAATCACGAGTTGAGAAAAGAACTTGATAAAAGAGAAAAAGAAGATTTGCTTGATGAAATCAAAATTCTTGATGAAGCTTCTTATAACCGACTAAAAGATTCAAATAAGCGAAGAATTGTGCGTGCTTTAGAGGTTATGAAAATCTTGAATAAACCGTTTTCGGAAGTCAGCACACTTAAAGAACCAGAATATGAAGTTGAATGGCTTTGCCCTCCGATGGAATCAAGAGAATGGCTTTATGAGCGGATTAATAAAAGAGTGGATTTAATGGTTGAACAGGGTATTGTTGACGAAACAAAATTTTTGCTAAAAAAACACGGCAGAATTAAGAATTTTGTTGATACAATCGGATATAAGGAAATTCTTACCTATCTTGACGGAGAAGCAACTCTTGACGCAGCTTTAGACAAATTGAAACAACATACAAGAAATTTTGCAAAGCGTCAATTGACTTGGTTTAGAAGAAATCCTGAATTAAGAATACGGATTTGATACGCAAATCTTTTTAAAAATCCCAGTTTTATAATAATATAGAAATGTTATGGCAATCAACATAGAATATTTAGCCGTTGTATTGAAACATTAGAAAAAGCCTATACTTTGATTAGAACTACACAGGAAGGCACTGTTGAATATGAAATGTTGCGAAATTCTTTGGTTAAAGACTTTGAGATGACAATCGAGCAGAGCGGAAAACTTTTAAGATAACACTTAGCACCTTATTTCGGTTCAAAGAAAGTTGTTGATACTTTGACATACACCAATATGATGACTTGCCTAAATTTTTTCAAAAAAAATATTAAAAAATTA
>CALYTW010000009.1 GCA_945487905.1 uncultured cyanobacterium | reverse complement strand
TCCTGTTTTTATTTTTTTAGTATTCTGCAATTTAAAATGTTTATAAAAAAACAAAGAGAATATTTTATAAATACATTGGGGCATGATTTCAGAGTATCCGTAATTGCCAGAATCAGGGCTCTGGAATTGATACGCAGTAATTTTTCGCCGGAAATACTCGAGGAGATAAAATCTGCCTCTGAAAATGATCTTGATATGATTACAACGCTTATGGAAACTTATAAACTGGAAAACGACAAAAATATTCTGAGCCAAGGTGTTGTTGAATTATCAAATATTATAAATAAACTTATTTTAAAGCTTGAACCCTTAATCAAAGAGAAAAGCGTAAATATTTATACAGAATCGAATTTATTCTATGCTTATGCCGACAAATATTATATTACAAAAGCTTTAATGTTACTGTTTGCGGTTGTTATCAGCCGTTCCAAATCCGGTACAAATATACTGATTTCAAAAATTAAAAACAACAATAAACTTGAAATATCTGTATCATACACAGGCATTCCATTATCAGATGAAGAATTATCAAGAATGAATGAAAAATCATCCTGTTTTTCAACCGTAGGACACGGTATGAAAATGTATTTATTCAAAAAAATTATAGATTCACACAATGGATATATAAAAATAAAAAGATACAAAGACAAAAACATACTTATGTTTTCACTGAACGACTTTTGTGCAAAAAAGGTTTTACAATGTCAAAAACCTTTACGCAGTCAATTATGGAAAAATGTTGTTAAGATTTAAGCTTTACAAATATTAATAAAAAAAGTTTTTAGACTGGAATTATTCAAAAAAAATGTTAACATGTTTATAAGGCAGTGGTTGTTAATATACGGATATGTTTTGTTAAAAAATATGAATTTTTGTAACAATTAAGTCAATTTTAAAATTTCGATTGTTTTAAATATTTTATGTTATCTTAGGTGAAGTTGTGAAAAAAGGAAAAACAGTTTTTAATACAGAAAAAACTAAGAAAAACCTCTTAAACAAGACCGTAACGGCTCCTATATCTCAGGAAAAATTGCTGTCAAAGGTTAACGAATTAACTTTGAGTTCTTCGATTTCCCCTGTTTTAAGCGTGCAAGGTTCTGCTTTCAAAGGCGAAACAACCTATCTTAATTACAAAAATTATAAAGATATAATAGACAAATTAACCGAAATATCAAACACTACTGACCTTAGCGATTTTTACAAAAAAATATATTCCATAATTCTTGAAAATGTTGATTCCAATTTCTTTGCAATCGGCCTTTATAAAGAACAGTCCAATTGTATTAATTTAAGACTACAGGACAAACTGGAAAATACTTATTCGACCAAAATATTTTTAAAAGGCACGGATAATCCTATTATTCAGGTGTTTAATTCCCGCAAGCCTATGTTTGTAAACAAACAGGATTATTTAAAACTTTTCTATTACAAAAATTGTTCAACTGCAATATTCCCGTTAATTTCAGCAAATAAATGCATAGGTGTATTTATTATTGAAGAACCTAACGCTCAGGAAAATGCAACTATCTATGCACTTATTTCCAGATATATAGCACTTGTTACACACAATCTTCAATTAACCGAAAAGAGCGAAGGTTTTGTAAATACAGATGCCCTTACTCTCTTATATAATCACAGAGGATTTCAGGAAATCCTTTCGAATGAAATCAAGAGGGCTGAAACTACGAAACAGCAATTATCCGTTATAATGATGGATATAAACAATATTACAAAAATCAATCGGGAACAGGGTCACGCAAAAGGCGACGAAGTTATTAAGCTTGTTGCGGAAAAAGTGCGTCAAAATGTTCGTGAAGGAGATATTGCAGGGCGATACGGCGGAGATGAAATTGCAGTTATCCTGCCTAAAACATCTTCTGAACAGGCTAAATATGTTGCGGAATATTTAACATATTCGCTTTCCTGCTGTTTTATTGATAATATAGGACCAATAAAAGTTTCGGTAGGTGTTGCGACGTATCCTGACTGTTCCGGTGACAAAGAAAAATTGTTGATACTTGCAGAACAGGCTATGTATATTTCGCAAGCTAAAGGCTACAAATACGGTATGTCAGCAATCATAAGCTCCCACGATTTTAACTTTTGGGATGATGTGGCATTAAAATCTTATGCGGAAATTGTTGCAAAACGCCATGCTCAACTGGGCATAAATTTTGAAGACGAATTGATTTCAAAATTCCATAATGAAGATAATATGACCGAAAATAAAATTTGGGAAATTGCACGTTCTCTTGCGAGTGCAATTGATGCTAAAGACCCATACACCAAAGGTCATTCGACTTCTGTTTCAAAATATTCCGAAGCACTTGCCAGAGCAATTAATCTTCCGGAAAAAGAAATTAACAGAATTGTTCTGGGTGCGCTTTTGCACGACGTAGGTAAAATCGGCATTCCTGAAAATGTTCTTAAAAAGGAAGGCCCGTTATCCGATGACGAATGGAAAATTATGAAACAGCACCCGGTTATCGGTGTTGACAAAGTATTACAACCGAATGCATCGTTAAGAGATTTAATTCCGATTGTAAAATACCATCATGAACGAATTGATGGGACAGGTTATCCTGATAATCTTGCAGGAAAAGATATCCCGCTGGCAGCTAAAATTGTTGCGATAGCAGACACTTATCACGCACTAATCAGCGACAGGCCTTACAGAAAAGGTATGAATATTGAAAAAGCAATTGCTATTCTTGAAGAAGGTGCAGGTACTCAGTGGGATACGGATTTAACAAGAACATTTATTCAAATTGCTCCGTCTTTGGGAATTTAAAATTTAGTCCTTTTATTTAGTTGACTTTTTTTTAGAGGTCATTAAATATTTGGTATGGACAAAGATTATTATAAAATACTCGGCGTTAATGAGTCTGATACAGCCGAAAATATTAAAACTGCTTATCGTAAACTTGCAAGAAAATGGCATCCTGATGTTGCGGGAAATTCGCCTGATATCCTATTGAAGTTTAAAGAAATAAATGAAGCCTATGATATTCTTTCAGATAAGTACAAGCGTGAAGAATATGATAAAGTCCGCATGTTCTATGACTATGCAAAGAACGGTTCAAGCTCTTATGAGAAAAAACAAACTAAAGAAACTGAAGAAAAATCTTATTCCTCCAATCCGCAGAATAAATCTTTTTCTTTTAAATGGGGAGATTTTATTCCTAAAAAACAAGCTCAACAAACTTACGAAAAGAAAGAAAAAAGCATTTCCAAAAGAGGAATAAACATTTATGCCGAAGTAGAAATATCACTTCTTGAATCAATTCAAGGAGTAAAAAAAGTAATAAATGTAGTACAAACTGGTGTTTGTCCGAAATGCGGTGGCAGAAAGTTTGTTAACGGAACTTTATGCCAATACTGCAATGGCAATGGCGAACACTCTAAGCATAAAAAATTTACGGTAAAAATTCCCGCCGGAATAAAAAATGACTCAAAAATTCGTCTTGCAAACGAAGGCGGAGCAGGAATTAACGGCGGACAAAACGGAGATTTATATATAACTGTTCACATTAAAGAACCATACGGCTGTAAAACCGAAGGCTTAAATATTATAAAAACAATTGCAATAACTCCTTACGAAGCAGTTCTGGGAACAACAGCAGAAATAAAAACCTTTGAGGGCAAATATTCCGTAAAAATACCTCCGCTAACTCAAAACGGACAAAAAATACGTCTTTCAGGATGCGGAATAGTGCAAAATGAATCTGTTGGTGATATAATAATAGTCGTAGAAATAAGGATTCCGAAAACTCTTACAAATGAAGAAATAAATCTTTATAAGAGGCTTGCGGAAATTTCATCAGCAAACATAAGAGACGACTTTTATGACCGACAAGATTAAAATTAAAGAGGTCTTTTCTTCTATACAAGGAGAAGGTCCGTATGTTGGAGTTAAACAGGTTTTTATAAGATTTTGCGGCTGCAATCTTGAATGCAGTTTCTGCGATACGGATCATTCAAAAGAAAACAGCACGACGTACGCTGTTGAAGAACTGGCTAATGAGGTAAAGAAATATTCGGGATGTCATTCTGTTGTATTGACAGGCGGAGAACCTTTATTGCATGCCGGATTTTTGAAAGAATTTCTTCCCCACTGTCCTCTGCCTGTTTATCTTGAAACAAATGCGACACTTGCTGGAGAATTGGAAGATGTTATTGACTATATAGATTATATTTCGGCGGATATTAAACTGCCAAGCTGTACAGGAGAGAATGCTTTTTGGAATGAGCATGATGCGTTTTTATCAAAAATTAAGCACAAAGAGGTTTTTGCGAAAATAGTTTTTGATGAAAATATTACGGAAGACGAAATCCAACACTCAGTTAAAATAGGTGCAAGTCACAACATTGAGCTTATTTTACAGCCCAAATTCGATAAAGATAATACTAATTTTGATATAGAATTTGCACAAAAAGTACTTGACCGATTTTTGGAAAAGTACAAAAAAGTGCGTTTGATTCCTCAGGTTCACAGATTGTTAAATATCAAATAAAACACCTTTACTAATTGTTTTGTTGGTGTTAGAATCTCAAATATATTCCCGGATCGTCTAGCGGCAGGACTGAAGATTCTGGCTCTTCCAACGGTGGTTCGAATCCATCTCCGGGAGTTTTTTTATGTGTATTTATTGAGTGGCATAGGAGCTGTTTAGTTCTAAATCTCTTTTTTTCTTATATTATCTTTCAAGAGATACACAAACGGAAGTACAATCATAACAGCAACTGCATAATATCTGAATGTTTCAACATATCCCCACAAAGCAGACTGTTGATGAAGTATATCGTATATTTGTGCCTGTGCCATGTGTATTGCAGTAGAGGGATCAACATTTGAGATAAAAGCAGAACTGAGTGCCTGCACTCTTTCCGTATAAACCTGATTTGTATCGGTTAATGATTTTATCATCATCATTTGATGTGCCTGCGAAAATCTTGCTATCATAGTTGTTGCAATAGATGTACCGATTGCCGCACCTACATTCTTGAATAAATTTTGTACACCTGAAGCATTCGTCTGCATCTCGTTCGGAAGAGTTGCACAGGATATGTTAGCAAATGTAACCATAGAAAGTATCATGCCTGCGCCAAATACAAAGTTTGGAAGTGCAATATTGGCAAGTGATATATTGGTGTTAATTTCTCCAAACAGCAGCCCGCCGGCAGCAAGGGTTATTAATCCGAACGTGCAAACAGGTTTTATGCCGAATCTTATAACGAGTATTCCGCTTAAAAATGAAGCCAGAAAACAGCCTAAACCTCTCGGTATCATTGATAACCCGCTTAGAAAGGCGGTGTAGCCCAATAAAGATTGAAGCATTGAAGGTAAAATCGCCGCAGATGACATTAAAATCATCATCAGTACAATTTGCCCTCCTGTTCCGATTAAAAAATTGTGATTTTTAAAAATTGAAAGATTGATTAAGCTTTCGCCAGTTTTGCTCTTTTTTCTCTGTATGTAAATAAATGCAATAAATGAAATCAAAGAAATTATAGAGAGTTGACAAATCCATGCCGAACCAAACCAATCTGCGTCATTACCCTTATCAAGAACTATCTGCAGGGTCAAAAGCCAAACTGCAAGAAAGAAAAACCCTGAAAAATCCATTTTTACATCCTGTTGTTTTCTTGAATACGGTGGTTCTTCAACGTACAATTTTGTTAAATACATACATACAATGCCGAACGGTATATTAATAAAATAAATAAACGGCCATGACCAATTTTCCGTAATCCATCCGCCGACAGCCGGCCCCAAAATCGGCGCCATAATTACACCTAAGCCGAATACTGCCATAGCTTGCGGAAGTTTTTCTTTCGGGAAAATCTCAAATATAACAGCCTGCGAAATTGGCATAATGCCGCCACCGCCGATACCCTGAATTATTCGGGAAAACAACATCATTGGCATAGAATTTGCAAAACCGCACAAAATTGATGCAATCGTAAATATTATTATACTCAATATAAAATACTGTTTTCTGCCGATTAATTTGCTGAAAAAGTCAACCATTGGTATAATTACACCACTTGCTACAAGATAGCTTGTAATAATCCATGTTGATTCATTATGGCTTACGGAAAAAGTTCCAGCCATATAAGGAAGTGCAACATTGGAAATTGTCTCATCCAAGGCAAACATAAATATGGATAACATAACTGGTATCATTGTTATCCAAGGATTTATTTTAAATTCCCATTTTTCAGCTGTATCTTCCACAAATTTAATTAAACCACAACTCTGTTGCAAATGCAACATGTTGCCGTAGCTACACTTGCTTTAAGTTTTCAATACATTGCTGACCTGTTGTTTATATCCCAATTGCTCCAAAACTTGTTTAACGGCATTCGTATCGAGTCCCACAATATTTTCAAAACTTCCTTCGTATTTATCGAGATAACCTTTAGGGAGTTCTTGGATGCCGTAGCTTCCTGCTTTATCAAGCGGGGAAAAATTATCTATATAATTATAAATCATCTCATCAGACCATTCGGTAAATCTTACATAGCTGGTTGTTGAAATAAGCGATGCTCTGTTTGTATGAGTATTAATCCCGCACAAAGAAGTTACAACACTGTGTGTATTACCGGACAAGGCTTTAAGCATTTTAAAAGCATTCTCTTTGTTATGTGGTTTACCTAGAATTTTGTTATGCAAAACAACCACAGTATCCGCACCGAGAACAATTTTATCGTTATCGACACGTCTTACCACATCCAATGCTTTTTGAGTTGCTAAATCTTCTATCAAATCATAAGAAAATTCGTCAGTTTCCAATTTTTCATCATACTTTGAAGGTATGATTTCAAAATCAAGACCCAAATCGGTCATTATCTTTTTTCTTCTTGGCGAATTTGATGCTAGAATTATTTGAACCATATTAACCTGCCGTAAACCACTCGTGTTTTATTACATATGCGTTGCCATCGATTTCATCCACATAACCATGCTCTCGGATACATCTTTTCTCAACCCTTTCTTTGTTGTTAAAATTGTTATTAAAAAACGCAAGATAGTCTTCCAACTTATTCATCAAGATTAATTTCGATTTTAAAAACGGTTTTTTATCTATCGTAACTTTACCATCATGTGAAATAGTAAGCTCGCTTTTGCCAATCATAACTTTTGTCAGAGTTAAATTTGTAAGCAAAACACCATCTGCTTCAATACAACCTAATTTTGTGCGTACAAAAAATTCAGGACCTGTTACTACTGACCAGTCGCCCATTTTCTTTTTTATTTCGTTAAAATGCTCAAGCCCTTCTTTGGTCAAAAATTTTGATTTTGAACAAAAATTTGTACTGTTGATTTGTGATACTTGCATATTTGCCCCGTTATTTCCATCTTTCTAGTAGCCATTTGTAATAAATTCACGATTTCTGAATTCTGCACCTAATTCTTGTGCTATTTTTTCGCAATTTTTTACATTTATATTGTGTTTTTTATCAAAACCGGTAACAATACTCGCATAAGTTTTTATCCCAGCATTATTGCATGATTTAATAAAATCTTTTACGGCTTCATACGCATTATCGATTTTTGGTCTGCTTATTTCATCATATTCATCGGCATTATCCGAATTTAAGCTTATTGAAGCCTCATCCAGCAAGCCTTTAAATTCTTCCGCAACATTTGTTTTGTAAACTGCGCTGGCATGACCGTTTGTATTAACTCTTATTTTAATTTCAGGATAATTTTTGCGTAAATATTTGGCAAATTTTTTCATCATTTCTTTTTTCAGGAAAGGTTCTCCGTATCCGCAAAAAACTACCTGCTTAGGAGTCGGTTTATAGTTTTCAAACTGCTCAATTATATCTTCAAGAGTATAATTATCATCATGCCACATTTCAGAACCGCAGACATCATCTTTTTCATTCCGCAGGCAAAAAACGCAGTCGTTTGTACAGGCATTTGTCAAATTGACATAAACCGTTTCCGGATTTTTTTCGTTACTTATTGAATAAACCAGTGTGTACATATCCTGACCTCTAATCATATTTATAATATCACAATATTATGCTATAATCAAAGTAACAGAAAGGGAGTTTTCATGAAAAAATTCGGATTTACTTTAGCTGAGGTTTTAATTGCAGTGGCTATACTAGGTGTAGTAACGGCAGTAACACTACCTATAATTCATAGGCTGATTCCTGACAAAGAAAAAGGTATGGTATTGAAAGCTTACAAAACTATTACCGAAATTAACAGCAATATATTGAATGATCCCGGTTTGTATATGCTAAATACAAGAATAGAAGGAACGAATACGGATTGTACCGCAATTATGGCATGCACTTCGAAACCTGTGGATGGGGAACACGAAACGGGTTATTCCGGCGCAGATAAATATCCGCACCTTCTCAGCGATAATTTAACACTGTCAAGAAGTTATAACAAATCCCAGTCTGCCTATGATTTTGCAACAGTTGACGGCTTAAATTGGACTATATACGCTAATAATACTGACTCAAACAATCCAGATTATCTTGTAATATTGGATACCGGTAATCCGGCAAGGGAGACTTGTGTTTATAACAAGAATACATGTAAAAAACCTCGAAACTTTCAGTTAAGAATAAATGCCAACGGCGAAGTCACTTATGCAGATAATTTAACAAGAGTTTATCTTGAAAATACTGATAGCCTGACCGACAGGAACGCAGATTTAGCAAAAGCTGCTACATACTAAGAATTTATATATGCTTAAAATTTATTCCCTGAATTAACTAAAATTAAATTGTTAAAATTTGGTTAATTTGGGGAATTTTTCATGGAAAAAGAGTTATAACATGAATGTAGGCGGGGTAAATGTAATTCCCTCCGAACAAACAAACTACAAAGCTAAAGGTAATAGTTAAGAAACGAATTAAAGTAAGTGCAATATGCACTTCGGGAGGCAGATTATGAAATTTCTTATTAAAAAAACACCTGACAATTTTATTCAATCAGTCAACGACGAAATCAGTTCAATTTTGAACCGTAATTTTGACAGCTTTTTCCCTGAGTACATTTACAATGATGAGTACAAATGCGGAATGCCTGTTGAAATTGATGAAAAGGACAAAGAATATTGTGTAAAAGCAGAGCTTCCGGGAGTAAAAAAAGAAGATCTTGATATAGATTTGGAGAAAAATCGTCTTACAATAAGTGCGAAAAAAGAGGAAGAACACAAAGAAGATAGAAAAGGGTTCAGAAAATCCGAATTTAAGTACGGTGAATTTTCAAGAACTGTTTACTTTCCTGATGAAATTGATATTGAAAAAACAACCGCAAAACTTGAACATGGTATTTTAAGAATTGAAGCCCCAAAAGTAAATGCAGAGAAAGTTACAACAAAGAAACTTGAAATCAAATAGGAGTCAAGTGGTAAATAAATGGGTAAATAAATTTTTGAGAGGCGGCGAGCTTAAGCTCGCCGCCTCTCGCTTTCTATAACATCTCTCTTAATTTTTTCAACTGATCTCTTATTTCTGCCGCACGCTCAAAATCAAGGATTTTCGCAGCTTTATGCATATCTTTTTCAAGTTTTGTAATAAGATTGGGCAAGTCTTTTTTATCAATGCCCATATCAACCATTTCTTCCGCAACGATATCTTCAAAGCTGCGGTAGCTTTCAACGAGAGAAAGCAGATTGTTTTCAATCGGTTTTTTAATTGTTTGAGGAATAATTCCGTATTTTTTATTGTGTTCCATTTGGATTTCACGTCTACGGTTTGTTTCGTTAATTGCTCTTTGCATTGAATCGGTTATCTTATCTGCATACATAATAACCTCTCCGCAGGCATTTCTTGCCGCTCGGCCGATTGTCTGAATTAAACTCGTATCCGAACGTAAAAATCCTTCTTTATCAGCATCCATAATTGCGACAAGCGAAACTTCAGGGATATCAAGCCCTTCTCTAAGAAGATTTACGCCGATTAAAACGTCAAATTCACCCAAACGTAGATCTCTTAGAATTTCAACACGCTCGATTGATTTGATATCACTATGCAGATATCTTACTCTGATTCCGTCTTGCAGGAAAAAGTCCGTCAAATCTTCTGCCATACGCTTTGTAAGAGTTGTAATCAAAACCCGCTCATTTTTATCGGCACGTTTTTTTATTTCCGCTTTCAAATCAGGTATTTGTGTTTCAATAGGACGAATATGGATTTTCGGGTCCACAAGCCCTGTAGGACGAATTATTTGTTCTACAATCTGCTGAGAGGTTTCTTTTTCAAAATCTGCAGGTGTTGCAGAAATATAGATTTTCTGCCCGACTTTATCAAAAAACTCTTTACTTTTTAACGGTCTGTTATCCTTTGCACAAGGAAGTCTGAATCCGTATTCAACAAGCGTATTTTTTCTTGAAGCATCTCCGTGGTACATTCCGTTCAATTGAGGAATAGTAACGTGAGATTCGTCGATAACGGTTAAGAAATCTCCTCTGAAATAATCAAGTAAAGTTGCCGGAGCAGAGCCGACAGGTCTGCGTTCAATTATTCTGGAATAATTTTCAATTCCCGAGCAATACCCCATTTCTTTAATCATTTCTATATCATATTTTACCCTCTGTTGAAGTCTTTGAGATTCAAGTATCTTATTCTGACTTTCCAATTCCGCAACACGATTTTTCAGTTCCTGCCGAATCATTGCAATCGTTTCTTCTTCGTTTTCGTCATAAGCAATATAATGAACTGCGGGGTATATAACAACACTTTCAGGAGCTTCCAATATTTCACCCGTCAAATAATCAATTTTAACGATTTTTTCTATTTCGTCCCCAAAGAAATAAATCCTTGTAATAATTTTTTCGTAAGCCGGCATTATTTCCAAAATATCCCCTCTTGCACGAAAGGTTGAACGCTCAAGCTCAACGTCGTTTCGGGTATATTGAGTCATAACGAGGTGTTTTATTAAATCATTTCTCTCCAATTGTTGACCGATTTCAATTTTTATTGTTCCTTTAAAATAGCTTTCAGGCAAGCCTAAACCGTAAATACAGCTTACTGAAGCCACAATAATTACATCATTTCTTTCATATAAACTTCTCGTCGTATTATGTCTCAAACGGTCAATTTCGTCATTTATACTGGCAGATTTTTCAATATAAGTATCAGTTCTGGGAATATAAGCTTCAGGCTGATAATAGTCATAATAAGATATAAAATACTCAACCGCATTCTCCGGAAAAAGTTCTTTAAATTCGTTATATAATTGTGCTGCAAGAGTTTTATTATGAGCAATAATCAGGGTAGGTTTTTGTATTTGTTCGATAACATTTGCAATAGTAAAAGTTTTACCCGAACCTGTTATACCTAGCAAAGTTTGGGTATTATACCCCTTATTTACCCCCTCTACAAGCTGTTCTATAGCTTTTGGCTGATCGCCTGCCGGTTTATATTTAGAAGATATTTTGAATTTTTGTTCTGACATAACAAAATTATACTACATATTTCTTAACAAAAAACGCACAAAATATTTTTACGGGGTTTGATATAACAAAATGGGGAATAAAAATGGAAATTAAAAATATTAACAGCACATCGTTTGATGGTATATATAGAATAAAAAATACTCCGGAAAACATTAAAAGAATTGAAAAAGAAGTTATTCCTGTATATCGAACCCTTAGAAAGCAACCTATAACAATGTTTATCGGTATGAATCCGTTTCAAAACGCTTTCATAGCAATGGGGCTTAAAGCAGTTGCCCACACTGAAAAATCTTCCGAAGAATGGGTGCGTATGAATGCGGAAGCTAACGGAATCAGTCTTAATAATTCTAAAGATGACGTAATTCATGTAGTTACTGGGAATGAGGATTGCTTAAATTTATTAAAGTATTTAAAAAAATATATGGAAGATCATTTTTATAAAATGAACTTTTTAAAACGATTCAAACTTTCGTACAATATTTCTCAAAATATTATAAAAGCTAAAGCAAAAGATGCTCCTAAGCATTTACTTCCGCTAATCTGGTCTATGGTTGAAAATGAACAGGAAACCGAAACATTCAAAAAAACAATGGTTAAAGGAAGGACTATTGAAACTTCAGACTCAATAAATGAGCTTTTGAATTCAATTATGAGAGGAGATTAGATTAAATTTTGCTCCTTGTTTTGTTCCTCTGCGTTCAAGTTCCCATGTGACACGATTCATTGTATCAAGTTTTCTTCCAATCCAGCGTGGTTCGACGAGTTTTGTTCTGAGTCCGTTGCCCGCAAGACGGTGGATAGTGGTTTTAGATGGTAAATATTCTAAGAAATCACACACTACACTTACATATTCATCCTCTGTCATTAGATTCAATTTACCCTGATTATAGATTTTTTCGAGTTTAGTATTTTCAAGAACGCAGAGCATGTGGATTTTTACTCCGTCAGGTTCAAGTTCCGCAACCTTTTGAGCTGTGTACATCATTTCATCATAGGTTTCAAAAAGGTTCATAATAACATGAACACAAATATTTATGCCGTCATAATTTCGGGTTTTTTCGTAAGCTTTTAAAAAGCAATTGTAATCATGTCCTCTATTGATTTTTTTAAGGGTTTTATCGTTTGCTGTTTGCAAACCATATTCAATCCAAGTGTAATAATCGTTGGAAAATGAATTTATGAGGGATAACTTTTCGTCATCTATACAATCAGGTCGTGTTCCTATTGAAATTCCAACAATGTCAGGATGTTCCAGAGATTGTTTATAAATTTTTTCCAGCTCATTAACTGGTTTATATGTATTTGAATAGGCTTGAAAATACGACATATATTTTTCTGCTTTAAACCGCCTTGAAAGGAATTCCATTTCAGATTCAATTTGTTCCGGAATTGTCATTAAACCGGAATGTGTTTGAGAGAAACTCCCGCTTTCATCACAGAAAAGACAGCCCTTATCCGAGAGAGTTCCGTCACGATTCGGGCATGAAAAACCCGCATCAATAGTAATCTTATAAACCTTAGCTTTGAATTTTTCTCTTAAATAATCGCTAAAAGCATTGTATCTTCTGTCTAACATATATTAAGAATACTATAAAAACCTTTGTGATAAAATATGGAAAAGGGGATTTTTACTTATGAGAATGTCAAAATTATTTGTTCAAACATTGAGAGAGTTTCCTTCGGATGCGGAGGTCATTTCTCATAAATTACTTGTAAGAGCAGGGTTTATAAGGAAACTGACAATGGGGGTATATAATTATTTACCTCTTATGTGGAGAGTTCTGAAGAAAGTAGAAAATATTGTTCGTGAAGAAATGGACAGAGCCGGTGCGCAGGAACTTCTAATGCCGTTTGTTCAGCCAAAAGAACTCTGGGAAGAATCTGGGCGCTGGGGCGCTTACGGGGCCGAATTAATGCGTTTACAGGACAGGCATGGCAGAGAAATGTGCCTAGGGCCTACACACGAAGAAATTATCACTTCTATAGCGAGAGACGGGCTGAAATCATATAAACAACTGCCTGTAAACTTGTATCAGATTCAATCAAAATTCAGAGACGAAAGACGTCCTCGTTTCGGACTTCTCAGGGGGCGTGAATTTATCATGAAGGATGCTTATTCATTTGATACAACACAAGAAGGTTTGGATAAAGAATATAAAAATATGTGGAATGCTTATACAAAAATATTCAAACGATGCGGGCTTGAAACAAAGGCGGTTCAGTCTGATTCAGGAGCAATCGGCGGAAGCGTAAGCCATGAATTCATGGTTATAACGGATACCGATGCGGGAGAGAACGATGTATTCTATTGCGATTGCGGTTATGCAGCAAACTCAAACCATGCAATATCAAATTTAACTCCGGCAAAGATTGTTGGAGATTGGACAAAGGCCGAAATCGTTGATACTCCGGAAACGCATTCAATAGAAGAACTTTGTGATTTCTTAAAAATTGAACCAACCGTTATTGTTAAATCACTTGTCTATATTGTTGACAAAGACCCTGTAATTGCACTAATCAGAGCAGATAAAAATGTTGAAGAAACAAAACTTCTCAATGCGGTTGGCGGTCAGGAAATAAGAATAGCTGCAGCAGGTGAAATTGAAGACATAATGGCTGTAAACGGATTTAACGCTGATAAAGGATTTATCGGTCCAAAAGGCTTAAAAGAATATAACGGCAAACCTATCAGGTTTGTTGCCGACAAGACGGTTGTTGATATGAAGAATTTTGTAATCGGAATCAATATCAAGGATAAGCACTTAGTTGGCGGGAATTGGGAAACGGATGTCGAATTACCTTCAAATATAGCAGATATTCGTCTTGTTGAAGCAGGCGAGTTATGTCCTGAATGCGGAAAAGCATTAAAAGTTACGAGAGGGATTGAGGTTGGAAACATTTTCCAGCTCGGCACAAAATATTCCGCACCGATGAATGCTGTTTATACGGATATTGACGGCAAAACAAAACCTTATATAATGGGATGTTACGGAATCGGCATTTCCAGAACTGCGGCTGCTGCTGTGGAAGCACATCATGACGAGTTCGGTATCAAGTGGCCTCTATCGATTGCACCATATCATGCAATTGTAATTCCTGTCAGTACAAAAGACGAACTCCAAATGAATGTTGCCGAAGACATATATAAAACACTGGTTAAACATGGCGTGGAAGCTGTTATTGATGACCGAGATGAGCGTGTCGGAGTTAAGTTTAAAGATGCCGAATTAATCGGATTTCCTTATATAATTACAGTTGGTAAAGGCATAACAGAAGGGCTGGTTGAGTTTAAAACACGTGAAAATAATGAAAAATCGGAAATTAAACCGGAAGAAGCAGCTGAAATAGTTATTACGGCGATAACAAAGCTTCAACTGTGCGAATGATGACATACTGCCCAAACAGGCAATGGTTTAAAACCTTGAATTATTTAAAATGAATGTGTGCAAAAAAACACATTCATTTTTTTGAAGAAAAGGAGTTAATTTATGAAAAAAACATTGTCATTAGTAGCATTATTAGGTCTTATCGCACTGTCCATTCCGCAGGCTGAGGCATTCAGCTGGTCACGTTCAAACTGGAATCCTGCAAACTGGGGACATTGCAATAAATGCGAAAAGAAATGCGACCCATGTGATACAGGTTATGCAGCACCTTGTGATCCCTGTGCAAAGAAGAAGAAAAATTGTCCTTGCAAAGTTCAACAACCGCAAGCAAAACCATGTGAACCATGCCAGAAGGTCAGAGAGAATTGCGATCCTTGCGAGCAATTGCAAAACATGAACAAATAGCGTGTTGATTTAAAAAAACCCTTCTTTTAAGAAGGGTTTTTTATTTGTTTGGTTGTATAAGTTTAAGACAAATATCATCGAATATATTTTGAGGTTTTATCCCCATTCTTGCTTGAGTCCGAGCATCTTCAATAATTTTAATATGATTTACAAATTCAATATTTTTCGGATTATTTTTTAATACATGAAGAATATAATTTTGGATTCCGGATAAAACACTGCTTACGGAAGATTCTTTGGATTTGTCCGCCAATTTTTGAGATACTTCAAAAACGTCATTTCTTTTAAATGTCCAATAATTTTCAAAGATTCCTGATATATCCGAATAGTCATAATCGACATTTGTCAAAGACGGCACAAAGAAACACTGAGAGCGTGAAATTATTGTAGGCAGAACATCTTCAATATATCTTGTTAAAAATATAAAAGTAACTCCGCTTTGAGGTTCTTCAATTATTTTCAAAAGCGAATTTGCCGTATCAGCCTGAAAATTCAGCGGATTTAAGCCTGCAATATTACCTTCATCATCTCTGTCACAAAAAATAAAAACTCTGTGAAATTCGGATGCTGTCATTAAGCGTTCTTTTATCATTGAAGACTGTTTTATGGAAATTACCGTTTTAGAATCATCGTCTTCAGGTTTGTTGTCAACTTTGGAAATTGTCAAAATTTCAGGATGAGAATTATCCCTAATCCATTTGCAATTAAGGCATTCGCAATTATCAGATTTGTCGTTTTTACAGTTCAAAAACCTTGCAATTTCTTTTGCAATAATATACTGCGAATTCAAATCGTTACCGTAGAACAAAATGCTTTGAGGAAGCGGATGCGAAACAGATGAAAGCGCTGTTGTAAAATAATTTGTTAAAAAAGGATATTTATCTGATAAGAGCAATTTCCACCTCCGAATTTACATCAAGAGCTTCTCCTGATTTTATCCTGATTTCCGCATTGAAAAGATTTTGTTTTAATTTAACAAGTTCTGAGGCAGGCGTATTTTTAAGTTTTTGCAGTGTTTGTTTAATGACAAATTCGTGCATTCCAACTAGTTTTGACAGTTCAACAGATGAATGATTTGAATTTGTTTTTAGAAGTATCCACTTTCTAAGCATAGTCTGAATTGCCGAAAGAATTTCCAAAGGATGTTTTTTGTCAGTAAGTTTTTTAAATTCCAAAAGAGCCTTGTCTTTGTTATTTTTCATAATAAGCTCTGTAATATTGAACAAATCCTGATTAGAAACAGCGATTTCTTCAACAGCCTTTTTGGTAACGGTTTTTTCGGGATAAACTATTAATTTTAGTTTATCGAGTTCTGTATCAAACTGTCTGAGATTATTCCCCAAAAGTTCTATCAAAAGATTAACCGCATCATCTTTAATTATCAAATCTTTAGTTTTTGACCGTCTTCTAATCCAATCAGAAATCTCTGCGGTTTTATATGTTTTAAATGCCTGAAATTCTTCGGAATTAAACTTGCTCAATATTTTATAAAGTTTTCTTCTTGTATCAAGTTGTTTGCCCTCTTCACGAGGGAGTTTTACAACAAAAACCACATTCAAGGATTCCGGATTATTTTTCAAAGCATCCTCTATATCCTCAAGTTCTTTGTCATCAAAAAAGTTTTTTTGAGAAGAAAAGTATTTATCAGAATTAATTACAAACAAAGTTTCTCCAAACATCATAGGCGAAGTTCTTAAAATATTAATCAATTCTGAATATTCCGGATTATCAAAAGTTTTGAAGCTCATAGATAAAAAATCCGGATTAAGCTTTGACCGCATTGTTTCAATTTGCGAATCAATTAAAAAGTCTTCATCCCCATAATAGAAATATACTGCCATAAAACTATTTTACAACAAAATATATATTTTATTGCTTTTTTGTTGTATTAATATTAGAATGTTGCTGATATGTAGTAGCCGGGTCGGAATTAAAAACCTTACCGGCAGAGTAATATAAATTAAGGAGAAAAGAAAATGACATCAAAGACATTTTTGTTTACCTCTGAATCTGTTACAGAGGGACACCCTGACAAAGTTTGCGACCAAATTTCGGATGCTATTTTAGACGAATTCTTAACAAAAGATCCGTATTCAAGAGTAGCAGCTGAAACTACTGCCACAACCGGTATGGTGCTTGTATGCGGAGAAATTACATCAAACTGCTATGTAGACATTCCGCAGGTTGTAAGAAATACAATTAAGAATATCGGGTATGAAGGTTCATCAGGAGGCGGTTTTGATGCAAATACCTGTGCGGTTTTAACGAGTATTGATGAACAATCATGTGATATCGCAGGCGGTGTTAATAAAGCTTACGAATCAAGAAGCGAAAACTCCGATACTTCTTCATCCGAAACCGAAAACATCGGTGCCGGCGATCAGGGTATAATGTTCGGATATGCTTGCAACGAAACGCCTGAACTTATGCCTTTGCCGATAAGCTTAGCTCATAAACTTTCATACAGATTGGCTCAAATCAGAAAAGAAGGTATTTTAAACTACTTAAGACCGGACGGAAAATCTCAGGTAACGGTTGAATATACTGACGGTAGGCCTTCAAGGATTGATACCGTTCTTCTTTCAACTCAACACGCTCCTGAAATTAACGGCATCAGCGATAACTCAAAAGTTCAATCAATTATATACAATGATTTAAAAAAGCACGTTATAGACTATGTATTTGAAACAGAATCAATTAAACCGGATTCTGATACAACAATTCTGATTAATCCATCAGGAAGATTTGTAGTCGGCGGGCCTCAAGGCGATTCAGGTTTAACCGGAAGAAAAATTATAGTAGATACTTACGGCGGTTATTCACGCCACGGAGGTGGTGCTTTTTCAGGCAAAGACCCGACGAAAGTTGACCGTTCTGCGGCTTATGCGGCAAGATATGTTGCAAAAAATATTGTTGCATCAGGTTTGGCTGAAAAATGCGAAATCGAGCTTGCGTATGCAATCGGAGTTGCAGAACCAGTTTCAATATTTGTAGATACATTCGGTACGGGAAGAATTTCTGATGACGAAATTTCAAGCTTGATTCGTTCTAATTTTGATTTAAGACCGTCTGCAATAATCAAAAACTTTGATTTAAGAAATCTTCCGGCTAAGAATGGCGGTAAATTTTATCAAAAATTAGCTTCATACGGACATTTGGGAAGAACAGACATTAATGTTCCGTGGGAGAAGCTTGATAAGGTTGACTCACTAAAAAAGTCATTGGAAGCATTTAGCAGTATTTGCTAAGTGCTTTACGCAAAACAAAAAAAGAGATGGCTATACCATCTCTTTTTTTGTTGTTATCCGACTTCCAAATACGCCTTATAATTGTCGATATTATTGACCTTTCTGAGTTTTTGAATTGCAAGATTTTCTATCTGGCGGATTCGTTCTTTTGAAAATCCCATAACATTTCCTATTTGTTCTAATGTCTTTGGTTCTTCGTGATTTATACCGAATCTGCGTTTTATAATTTCCTGTTCTCTTTTATCCAGAACGCTTATGAGTTTTATGACATCCTCCTCCTGTAATATGTTTTGAGTATTGTTTTCCGGAGAAACATAAGTTGTATCTTCCACATAATCCTGTATACACAAATCCTCGGTTACGAGAGTATCAAGACTTATAGGCTCGGTCTTCAGCGCATGTTTAACCTCCTCTATTTTTTTCGTATCCAATCCGGAAAGTTTGGAAATTGTTTCTTCGCCCCCCTGAAGATTGCTGTTTCTGCAAATTTCATTGCAAGCTCTTTTATACCTGCGTATTTTTTCAAGCATATGAACGGGGATTCTTATTGTCCTCGAATGATTTGAAATTGCTCTTATAATTGTTTGCTTAATCCACCAGGTAGCATAAGTTGAAAATTTTAAATTTCTCGTATAATCAAACTTTTCGGCAGCTTTGATTAATCCTAATGATCCTTCCTGAACCAAATCCATAAAGAGAACTCCCTGTCCTATATATTTTTTAGCAATACTGACTACAAGTCTCAAATTTGCCTGAACAAGTTTGTCCGTTGCTTTTTCTTTTTCTTCCGGAGTTCCTTCCTTTATTAATTTTCCGAGGTCACGTTCCTCATCCTTTGTCAGCATTTTCTTTTTCCCGATTTGTTTCAGATACATTTGCAGAATATCATCGTTGTTTATAATCGTGCTGAAAGTTCTCGGCTCATTTTTATCCTGAAGTTCATCAATAAACTCCGTCTCATCATAAAAATCTCTTACTTCCATGCTGTTTATACTCCCTTCATCAAATCTTTTTCTTAAAACTAAGACTGGATTTCTCAAAAAAAGTTCCGAAGTAAAATACTTTTGGGTTATAATAATTTTAAAGTTAAGTATGGAGAAATTAAGATGAGCAAATATTTGTTAGAAGTCGGAGTTGAAGAACTGCCTTATAAATTTATTCCAATGGCAATTTCACAATTGGAAAGCGGTTTTAAGACATTTTTTAATGACAACAACATTGCATATAAAGATGTAAAAATCATGGCAACACCAAGAAGGTTGGCTGTTATGGTTGACGGTTTATCTGAATTTCAACCTGATGTAGAAAAGGTTGTAAAAGGCCCTATTGCAACCGTTGCCTATGACGAAAATAAAAACCTGACTCCTGCAGGTTTAGGTTTTGCAAAAAAGAACAATGTTGAACCGAAAGACTTATTTATTGAGGACAATTACCTTTACGCAAAAATCGTCGTTAAAGGAAAAAATACAAAAGAGATGCTCCAAGAAAATGTACCTGTGATATTTTCAAAGCTTCAAGGACCTCATTTTATGAGATGGGGAGAGAATGATGTAAAATTTTCACGTCCAATCCGCTGGGTGCTTTCAATCCTTGATTCCGAAGAAGTTAAAATTAAAATTATTGACAAAGAATCTTCTAATATAACAAATGGTCACAGGTTTTCAACTCAGAATATAGTCATCAATAATCCTGACGAATATGTTGATAAATTAAGACAAGCTCATGTTATTGTCGACCAAAATGAAAGACAGGCGAAGATTATTGAACTTACAAACAAAGAGGCTGAAAATCTCGGTGCGGTTACCAAAATTTCTGATGATTTATTGGAAGAAGTTACATTTATCGTTGAATATCCTGTCGCAGTTGTTTGCAGTTTTGACGAAGAATTCTTAACTATTCCGCAAGAAGTTGCGGTAACCGTTATGGAAACTCATCAAAGATATTTTGCACTCTACAAAAAAGATTCCGGAAAATTGATAAACAAATTTGTAACAATTACAAATTATATCGGTTCGGAATTTGAAAATATTAAAGCCGGAAATTTAAGAGTCATCAAGGCTCGCCTTGATGATGCCGTATTTTTCTTTAAAGAAGACACCAAAAAACCGCTTGAAAGTTATATTGAAAACTTGAAAGGCATAACTTTCCAGAAGGGTATGGGTTCTGTTTACGACAAAACTCAAAGAATTATCAAATTGGCTCAAAAAATTAATCCGAATGAAACTGTAAAAAGAACAGCAGAGCTTTGCAAAGCAGATTTAGCAACAAATCTCGTTTTTGAATTTACTGAATTACAAGGATTTATCGGTGCTGATTACGCAAGAGTTTCCGGCGAAAAACCACAAGTTTGCGAAGGCATTAAGGAACACTACTTCCCGCTTAATGCTGACAGAGAAACAGCTAAAACTCCTGAGGGTCAAGCTGTAGGTATTGCGGATAAAATTGATACAATTTGTGCTGTTTTTGTTGCAGGCAAAAAACCGACCGGTTCTTCAGATCCGTTGGGTGTAAGACGTTCCGCACTGGGTATTATCAAAACAATTTTGGAGCATGGACTGAAACTTGATTTATCAAAACTCATTGATGACACTCTCAATCTTCTTCCTGTTCAAAATGATGTAAAATCCGAAATTGAAGAATTCTTCATTCAAAGATTAATAATTTTCTTGAGCGATAATTATAAAAAGGAAATTCTTGAAGCATGTGCAGGAGTAAATGGAATAAAAAATCCATGCCATGACTTATGTGATTATCTTGAAAGAGTAAAAGCTGTTTCAGGCATGAATGACGAAAAACTTGTTGAAAATGCAAACAGAGTTTTGAGAATACTAAAAGAAAGTGTAAATAGCGGTGTAAACCCTGCATTATTTACATTTGATGCAGAAAAAGAACTCTATTCCTCAATAGAAAAAGTTAAGTTTGAAGGAGATTATGAAAACTACCTAAAACAGTTGTCAAACTTGAATTCTGCGGTTACAAAATTCTTTGAAGATGTGTTAGTCATGGATAAAGACGAAAAAATTAAAAACAATCGTATTGCACTATTGAACGAACTCAAAAATAAGTATATAATGTTAACAGATTTTTCAAAAATTTAATACATAGAGAGGGTTTACAGGATTTTTATAAACATTTGTAACAACTTGAGCAATTTTAGTCAATTTTTTGTTTCAGGTGACTTTATATGAGTACAAGTGAAGTTAAAGTGAAGGAAAAGGCAGGACATTATGTTTAACCTAAAGTTTCTAAAATCATTAAAAAATGCAATGAATCCCAAAGCTGATTTATTGGCTTTTTCTGAAAGTCAAAAATCGGTTACAGAGGATTACATCAAGTCTCTGTCGGGAACAGAGCTTAAAATAAAGGCTGACGAACAAAGGCTGGAAGCAATGGTCAGACAACAATTAAAGGAAGAATTTCCGAATATTGAGAAAAGTTCTTCATATGACTTACTTGTGGATGCAGTGATTCACAACTACAAGTCAAAACAGCTTCAAGCCGCAGATGAGGCTGCATCAAAAGCAGATTAACCTTTCATCAAAAAAATTACTTACTACACAAACTTACAAACCGAAACTGTCGGGAAATAAAATTTCCCGACAGTTTCGGTATAAGCGGTAAAATATATACCGCAAAATATTTATTACTCGCCTTGACAGCCAAAAGCAATGGTAACGTGTTCTTTCGGATTGATTGCAGAGATTTTATAACCCTTTGCATCAACCATATATGCAACTTCGTCGCCGGTAGTTTGGAATAAGCCCATTGTACCTGACAAAGCAGTTCTTGTTAAATCTACAGGAGCCTTAACTGTGTCTTTAACAACATCCATTGCACTTCTTCCTGCAGCCGGTAATTGACCCTGGAATACTTCACCCAATGCAATACCTGTACCTGAAGATACGTCTTCAACAGCATTACCGAGTGATGTTAACATACCACCGGTTGTACGGCCTACAATACCGACAATCGAACCTGCCCAGGTAAACGGTGCAGTAACTATTCTTGAAAGAATGTTTGGTGTATTTGATTTGTCGATTTGAGCCGTTAAAATTTGTCTCGGAAGTGTTGCCTTGTTTCCGCAATTTTCAATTTCGGTAAATGCAAGTTTTAAAGCACCTTTCTGGCATCCTGAAGGACGAATAACTTCAACAACTTTGCCGTGTACATTTGATCCAGCAGGATACAATTGACCGTTAATTGTTACGTCTTCAAGAGTCTTTGCGGCAAATCTTTGACCTACATGAGAAGATTTTGCTGTAACTTGATCTTTAAATTCCAACTGTAATGTAGGAATTTGTACAATTTCTTCTTCCTGAACAAAGGCCTTTTTGTCCACAGGACACATAGGACAATTGTTATTTGCGGTTTGCGGGTTCTTATCAATACCTGCGCTTACACGAATGTTTTGAAGCATAGATGCAATATCAGCTCTTGTAGCATCTTTAAACGGAGCAATTGTTTTCGGGCATGGAGAATTATCCAGAGCGCCTTTTTCTAAAGCAGTTGCGATAGGAATTTGCGCCCACTCAGGAACAGTATTTCCGTCTGCGTATTGTGATAAAATTTCTTGTGCTTTACATTTATCAACTTGTGTGCATTTTAAACCTTTAGACAATGCACAAAGTGCTTCTGCTCTTGTTACATTGTGATTTGGCATAAATGTGCCGTTCGGATACCCCTTTAACATGTCCTGATGAACAGCTGCGGTAATTGCAGAATTAGCCCAATGATTGGTTGGTACATCAGAGAATATTTTTTCCGGAGCACAGGAATACATGCTGTGGTTGAAACCTTTTACAAGCATGGTTGCAAATTCTGCTCTCGAAATGTTTTTTGACGGCTTGAACATTCTGTCAGGATAACCGACAACGATATCATTTGTTGCCAATTTGTCAATAGGACACGAAGCCCAGTAACCGTTAGGTACATCAGGAAACATTTGCAAGCTTGCGGCTGCACCTGTACTCATTTCGCCGAACGGTGTTAAATCAAACGGTACAAGAGTTTTCTTGACAGCCTGAATTGAGTTAGCCGTTCCCATTTGAATAGGACAGCCCATTCCGTCCATACGAGCTTCATCTCTGATAATAGGAACGCCGTTTCTTTCGGTCAAACCGTTAATACATGGAATATCCGCAGCAGCACCGGTAATTGAACCATCAGTAGCAACGGTAGTACCCATTGTACCTGCACTCAATTTTGAGTTGTCTCTTGTAATACTAAAACCTTCTGCCGAGTAAACAGAATCAGCCTGAGTTCCCACATAATTGTTGTAGCCATAGATACCGTTAGGATAAGCGTATACCTGTTTCATATTTTCTCTGCTCAAGTCTTTTGTACTCGGACATAATGCACATGAAGGAACAGGGTCAGGCTCGCATTGCGGGGTTTGACCACATCCGCACGGTTCAACTTTTGGCTGTTCACAAGGGCAAGCCGCACCTGTTACAACAGGCAATTCTTCACAAGGACAAGCTCTTCCGGTAACAATAGGGCGCTGGTCGCAAGGGCATGCAGCAAAAACTGCCGTATTAAAAGAGCATGATGCTATACCAACGGCAATTGCAGCTGCCACAGTAAGTTTTCTAATCGTCATTTTAACCTCCTTTATAAACGAGTCGAGTAGATTCTTTACCTATCTCAAAATAAATTATGGAGGTTTTATTATTTAAAAACATTACCAAAAAAGAGAGTCCGGTCGGGTAATTCAATAAAATGGGCAAATATTTTGCTCACATAACGACATTAACAGAATGTTTTAAAACACAAAACAGTCCGTGATTTGTACAGTTAACTATAATTACGCACCTTTAATGAGGACATCAACATCTGTTTTAAGCACTTTAGCGATGTCAATAACCCGCAAAATTGTGGGGTTAATTTTTCCTGTTTCTATTAAAGAAACTGAATTCCTTGATATATCACACCTTTCCGCTAATACTTCCTGTGAAATACCACGTTTCAAGCGTTCATTTTTTATATTAATTCCAATATTTTTTAGTCTATTCTTCGTTTCCATATCTGCATTATCGTCCAGTGGTTTTAAATTTTCCATATAATATAATTGGCTTTGATAAATAAATTTTTGAATCAAGATAGAAAGAAAAAAAGATACCCCGAAAGGTATCTTTTTTAAGTATTCCTATTAACTTATTCGACCTCACCAGCTGTTTTTCCGTATCTTCTGATAGTAGAATTCAAAAGGTTTTCGTGGTGTTTATCTCTGTATATCTGGCAGAGAAGTTTATATGCATACTTGTTGTAAGGATTATCCTTCAACAATTCTTCCAACTGTTGAACCGCTGTATTGGAACGTTTCATGTAGTAATTTAACAAAGGCGGAAGTGTAATTGTTAAATCATTTTCATCTGTAGCCCATGCTATTTCTGCAGCACTTCTTGCTTCATCGAACATTTCCGCATCCAAATACATTACCGCAATTTCATAGTATACTTCCGAACGGCTTCTGTTATCACTTTTTGCCTGAGCAACTATCTGGTATTCTTTTGCAGCTTTATCATACTGTGCACGTTTTCTGAGCTGTTCCGCAAGTGCCAAATGAGAAGGTATATCCGTTCCTACAAATTCATTCAAGTTCGTATTGTCGTCAACCGGAACATTCAGCGTATTAATAATTTCAGCCGGAGTAAAGAGCATTGCTTTTTCGCTCTGACTAAGCGGAACATTTGTAATATCCGGATTTGTTGCATAAAGAAGCGCCAAAGTTTTTAAATCTCTTGTCGTGATTTCGGTATTAAATTTAGTTCCGACAGGATACATAACGTCATAAATACTTGTGCTGTTTCCAGTTAAACCGATTGAATGTCCGATTTCATGCAGTGCTGATGAGAATAACTGTTTCGAATCAAGGCTGTGTCCTTTATTGTCTGTTTTGTTAAATGTAATTACCGAATTTGTTATTCTGCTTCCGTTTACAGAAAATTCGTGCAATCCTATTGATTCAGAGTTATTTACGTTTTTAAAATAACACTTCATATCAGCTTCGGAAGGATTTTCTACAAACTCAAATCTCACAATACCTTCGCTGGCTCTCTGCCATGCAATGTAGGCATTCATAACCACTTCTCTGTAATAATCGGGAATATCTCTGCTATCCTGAATATACACGGTTAAAGGCATAGAATTTTTGTTCCATCGTATAATTTTGCTTGTTTTTACAATTTGTCTGTAGTAGCTATCAATAACAGCGGCTTTGATGATTTTTTCATTCATTGACTTGTCGTAGCGTAATGTAATTGCAGCAACTTTCTGAAGTCCGAATGAGTTTTCCTG
Organism: uncultured cyanobacterium; assembly: GCA_945487905.1. Classification (GTDB taxonomy): domain Bacteria; phylum Cyanobacteriota; class Vampirovibrionia; order Gastranaerophilales; family Gastranaerophilaceae; genus CAG-196. The sequence goes on along the minus strand of CALYTW010000009.1, from coordinate 10,906 downwards.
CGGAGCTGTTTGAACACCGCAGAAAGGTAATACACCAAACGCAACAAGGAAGGTACCGATAACTAATTTTTTCATTTCTATGACCCCTTTTACTATGATATTTTCCAACATAAATATAAAAACACGTAAATTTTATTTTTGCGCTCATTATACTATGTACAAAATAAATTTACAATTACAATGTTTCATGGTAAACTTTTTGTATTGGAGGGATATATGCACGAATATGTTTTTAAGATGAAAAAAGGCGATATAGAAATCGAATTAAAATCAGACGATCTTGAATTTGTTGAAGAACAGCTTAACAAATGGAGAGAAGAACTTTTACAGCAGTAACGGATTTTAAAAGATGGCAACTTATTCATTTACAATCAAAAAAGGTAAATATCAACTTGAGCTAATTACAACGGATAAAGAACTTTTATCCGAGCAGTTTGAGCAGTGGGTTCGTGAAGCAGGCGAGTATGCCAAACAAATGAAGGCTAAAGCTGGCAGAGATATTGTGAACTCACAAATTAAGGCTGAAGAAATTATAACTCAAAAAAATATTGATGCTCAGCTTCGCAAAAAGGAACCCGAACCCGAACACAAAGAAGAAATAAAAAAACAGGAAGAATTCGTTGATGACGGAACAAAGCCGATTCCTCCGGCAAGTGATTTGGATATATTTTATGCACCTCCTGCGGGCGAGACTGTTGCGAAAAGAGCTGATGAGCCAACTCAAACAGGAGTTTTTGATAATATTTTAGAAAATTCTATCAATAACCCACAAACGGAATTGTCTTTCAAACCAAACCCTTCAATTAAGAAAGACAGTGCTTTTATAAACTTTATGAGCGCCCAAAAAATAGAAAAGAAAATCGATTATCTTCTGTTTACGGCATACTATTATTCCCAATACGAACAAAAACCGAGATTTACGCTTAAACAGCTAAATTCAAAATTAATGCAAAATTTGGCGGTTATAATAGACCACAGCGTTTTACAGGAAGCCATAAACAGAGATTATATCGAATGCCTGCCTGATTTAACCGGACTTATCGGTTCAAGTGAATACAGACTAACGGCATACGGTGAAAAAACAATTCTTGATGCCTAATCTTCAATAAATGTTAGAATGTTTTTCAAAACATCTTCCGCAAAAAGCTCTTTCATCTGAATTCTCGGAGTTATTGAAGGTTTCAGAATCTTGTATATTTTGCATTTATCAGGTGTATAAATGCAGGAATACATAAGTCCTACTGGTTTATCTTTCGTTCCGCCTGTCGGCCCTGCAATTCCGGTTGTAGAAACGCAAATGTCTGATTTTGTTAAATCATACAAACCTTTTGCCATTTGGAAAGCGCATTCTTCGCTTACAGCACCTTTTGTGTCAAGGATATTTTTTTCTACCCCCAGCATTTTTTGCTTAGCTTCGTTTGCATAGGTAACCAAATTTAGTCTTATATACGAGGAGCTTCCTGAAACATCCGTGAGTTTGGAGCTTAAAAGTCCGCCTGTGCATGATTCGGTTGTAGATATTGTTAAACCTTTTGATATTAAAATTTTGCCAAGTGTTTCGGCAGTATTCATTAATAAGTTGTCCTCTTAAGTATAACTTTGGAATGCTTGTCGTATAAATTATGCTTGTACCAGACTCCTTTAAAAGTGCCGTCAGGTTCAAACAAGTATTGATTATCTTTTGATGTATAATAAATTGCGCTCACAGGCTTACCTGAAACACTGTATTGGATTGCATAATAAGGATAATCAGGATATTCTCCGTAAATATAATCAACATATCTTAAATGCCCAAGTGCATCGTAATAGTAAGATTTTGAGACATCTTTTTTATCCTGAATTGCATACATGTATATTGTTTTTTGATTTTTGAAATAAAAAGCCGAAATATTACAGTCGTTGTATTCTTCCCTTCCTGCAGAAGCCGCCATATAATGCTCTATATGTTCTTTGTCTTTCAATCGGTCTTTAAAATTCTTTTTCATCCCCTTTTGTTTTGTAACATCATTTTCAAAAATAATATCGTGAACTTCGCTGATTATAGATTCTTTTTCAACATCTGTTTTCCTAATCCAGTCGTATTGAATATCCGCAATATGAATATCATTGTAATTAGCCTGTGCCAAGCATTGAGCAATAAATAATGCTGTTATTAAACAAAAAAATTTCTTCATATTTCCTCCGTGAAATTTATTATAGCACATGTCAAAAATTTATAGTACAATCAAAGAATGGTTAGATTGGTTGCAAAAGATGATGTAAGCAAGATTGCCGATATGGTAACAGCATTTTTTAATTTTCAGAAACATTTTACACATATTGTTCCTGTTAATTTTCCCGATGTAGAACCTTGTGTTTATGCTATGTGGCATAACCATCAGTGTTGTGTATACGGACTTCCAAACAAGAGTACAACGAGTGTAATGGTCAGCCAATCAAAAGACGGAGATGTTGTTGCAAGTGCAATTGAGAGGGCATTCGGGTTCAAAACGGTAAGGGGTTCAAAAGGCAGGAGCGGTTCGATTGAAGCTACAAAACAAATGATTGAAAACCTTAAAAACGGCGAGAGCGGAGCAATTATGGTTGACGGGCCTAAAGGGCCGGTTCATGTTGTTAAAAACGGAGTAATTAAAATTGCCAAACTCGCAGGCGTCCCAATTGTTCCTGTAGTTTGGTATTCCACAAACTTTAACCTTATAAAATTTAATTCATGGGACAAGCTTCAAATGCCTGTATGCGATGTCAGACTTATCAATTTGTACGGAAAACCAATCTATGTTCCGGCTGACGGCGATGACGAATCTGACGAAAGATACAGACAAGAGTTGGAAGCAAGCCTTTTAGATCTTCTGGAAAAATCTCCGGAAGAATATGAGAAAGTGTATTGGCACGGATTATGGAGAAGAAGAAGAAAGTAAAACTTTTGGCTGTCCAGATGGGTTCTGAAATTGGGGATATTCGTTCAAATATCCTGCATGTTCGTAATCTTTTGAACAAGTCATTGTCAGAAAAGAATGCTGATTTTGTATTTTTGCCGGAAGTTTGGACAGCAGGCTGGCACTGCCCTTCCTTTAAAGATTGTGCCGAACCGCTTGATAATGCAGAATCTGTAGTTATGCTAAGGCATATCGCAAAAAAATATAATACCAATATTATCGGCGGAAGTTTTATTTGTAAAAGAGGAGAAACATATACAAACACCTGTCCTGTTATAAACAGAAATGGAGAGCTTGTCTGCACCTATGATAAAAACCATTTGTTTTCATATTACGGATGTGCAGAAGGTTCGATTATAAAAGTCGGAGAGAGTCCTGTTATGGTAAATCTTGACGGCGTAAAAATCGGAATTACAATTTGTTATGATATAAGATTTCCTGAAATATACAGAGCATACAGAAAATCCGGAGCGGATATTCTGGTTAATATGGCTGCGTGGGGATCAAATAAAAAAATTCCGTGGGATAGTATGACAACATCAAGAGCTGTGGAAAATCAAACGTACTTTGTTGCACTTACCCAGACCGGCTGGCTGAAAGGCGATGAACGAAATTTGGGACATTCAATGATTCTTGATTACAACGGAAACATTTTATCGGAGATAAACGAAGCAGAAGGCGGTATTTATGCCGAAATCGATTTGAATGAGATGTATAAATTTCGGGAAAAATGTACTGTATTAAAAGATATAAAAGATTCTTACGAGGTATTGCTGAAATGAAAAAATTATTATCAATATTTTTAACACTGTTTGTATTTACATTAAATGTTCAGGCAAAGAGTTCAAAAGGAGATTTTGCAAGTATAATAAAGGATTCCGGAATCAGCAAAGATTCAATAGCTATATCTGTCAGAAATGCAGATAACGGAAAAGTTGTTTATTCGTTAAATGACAAAATTATGATGAATCCTGCTTCAATCCAAAAAGTTTTGACTATGACTTCCGCACTGGATGCATTAGGAGAGGATTACAAATTTAAAACCGAGTTATATCTAAAAGGAGAGGATATATACTTAATAAAACTTTCGGGCGATCCATACTTGCGATATAACGATTTAAAATTTTTAACAAAGCCTGTAAGAGGAGGTGCTAAACAGATATATATAGATGACAGTGTCCTTGATGACAATTGTTGGGGCGAAGGCTGGCAGTGGGATGATGATATGAACGTTCTTATGCCGAGATTCGGTGCGTATAACCTTGACAGCAACCTAATAAAACTTATACTTTCTCCTTCGGAATCAGGACAGTTTGCAAAAATTTCGAATCCAAGCAAATATCCGCTTGTATTTCTAAATAATATAACAACATCTAATATAACAAAACTTGATATAAAACGGGATTCCGCAGTTTCGGATAACACATTGAAACTTGGCGGAACAATAGCAAGACAGACAACGGTTAATATTCCTTCAAACAACCTCAAGCGTTATTTTGAAATAAGGTTAACTCAAGCACTCGGAGAAAACAGAATATATTTAAAGACACCTTTTTTACCCCAAAAACTTACTTCCGAATATACAATTCAGGAAAGTTTTGAACACGGAATTGATGTTGCTCTGAATGATATCCTTAAAAACAGTAACAATATGTCTGCAGAAACCGTATTTAAACTCTCAGGCGGGAACGGAACCGTAGAAAAAGCCATACAAAAGTTCAATGAATTCTGCGAATCAAAAAAACTTGATTCTTCTGTAATTAAAATAACAGACGGAAGCGGAGTTTCAAAAAACAATCTTGTTACGGCGGATTTTGTTTCGGATTTTCTCTATAGAAATTCGGAAAGTCCTGTTATGACTTATTTACCTACTCCAGGACAGGGAACACTTGTTCAGAGAATGCTTCCAATAAAGGAAAATTTAAGGGCTAAAACCGGAACGCTGGTAAATATCAGCTCGATAGCAGGGTATTTAACAACAAAGAAAGGAAACAACTATACTTTCTGCATAATTCAAAATGACGTAAAATTATCCTCTGCGGAAAAAAAGATATTAGAAGAATATATTATAAGAGAAGCTTATTTGAAGTTGTAGTTGATTATACGAATGGCAAAATTGGGAAATTGTTTTCTCGGAAACGCCCTCACTCTGCTCACGCTATTACCTCGCAACCAATATCGTAATTAATTATCTTATTCATATTCATGCTAAAATATTTTTATGAACAAACCTGAATTATTAATGCCGGCGGGCAATATTGAAAAACTAAAGTATGCAATCAAGTACGGAGCAGATGCCGTTTATCTGGGTGTCGTGGATTTCAGCCTCAGAGCAATGCGAAAGGGCGAATTAATTACACTCGAAAATCTTAAGACTGCGATTGATACGGCTCATAAGATGGGAGCAAAAGCATATTTAACTCTGAATATATTTGCATTTAACAGTGATATTAAAGCCCTCGAAAATGCAATGGATTCTATTGTTGAAACAAATCCTGATGCTCTTATAATAAGCGACCCCGGAATTATGAAATTAGCTGAAAAATATATGCCGAATACTCCGATTCACGTTTCAACACAGGCTAATATATTAAACTATGAAGCAGTTAAATTCTGGCAGGATATAGGTGCAGTTCGCTGTATTCTGGCAAGAGAACTTCCTGTAAAAGATGTTGCGGAAATCAAGAAAAAAGTTCCTGATATGGAGCTGGAATGTTTTATCCACGGTGCTCAATGCGTATCGTTTTCCGGGAGGTGCTTGTTGAGCGACTATATGACCGGAGGCGAACGTAAAGCTAACTCCGGAAATTGTTCCCAGCCTTGCAGATGGAGCTATAAACTTCTTGAAGAAACTCGCCCTAACGAGTATCAGGAAATTATACAGGACGAAAAGGGTACTCATATTTTGTCCACAAAAGACCTTTGCCTTGTAAAACACCTTAAAGAAATGATTGAAGCCGGAATAGATTCGTTTAAGGTTGAGGGAAGAACAAAGAGCCTATATTATGTTTCTGCGGCAGCAAAAGCATACAGAGAAGCGATTGATGCAATTATGCAAAATCCGGATGCCGATATGGAACCCTATTTTCAAGAACTTCTGAAGGTGGGAAACAGAGGCTACACGACAGGATTCTATTTGGGAAACGGAGAATACCCGTCTGACGGCTACAGCTACAATATTTCAAAAGGTCTTGCGGGTGCGGATTTTTTGTGCGAAATAATTGACAAAAAAGATGACTCATACAAAATCCGAACTAAAAACAAATTTAATAAAAACGAAGATATTGAAATTATTACGCCGTCAGAAAAGTTCGTTACTCAAGTAACTGAAATAATTGACGGTAAAGGTTTTGATTTGGATGTCGCAAATACAAACAACGAACTTTGGGTAAAATTTACAAAACCGCCGAAAGAGTATGAATATGCGCTTATTCGGACAATCGGGATTAAAAATACAACAAATGAAACGGCAAGGTGTGCATGTTCTTAAAACCTGATTACAATTTAAAAAACATATACGAAATCAATTTCAGCGAACTTCAAAAACAGGGGATAAAGTGCCTGATGTTCGACTTGGACAGTACACTTATGATTTCAAAGTCCGGAAGTTTTCTTCCCGAAACGCTTGAATGGTTCAAAACTTTTGATAAGGATTTTGAGGTTGCAATAATTTCCAATAACAAAAATCCTGATTATATTGAAAATGCAAATAAAATAGCACCTTGCAAGGTTATCGGTTGTGCAAACAAACCGAATCCTGCTGTTATGAGAAAATATATCGAATCGATAGATATTAATCCTGAGGAAGCTGTTATGATAGGAGATAGACCGCTGACAGATATACTTGCAGGTAAACTTTTAGGATGCAAAACAATTCTTGTCGGTTCTATTAATCCTAACGAAAATCTGCCGACAAAGTTTGTAAGAACGCTGGAAAGAAGCACAATAAGAAAGTAATTGTTGCAAAACATAACATACCCGCAAAAATCATACCTTTCTCTAACGATACATATTAAAACTTAGATCTGGAAGGTTGGAGGGATAGAGGGCTTGCCAATTAAAAGTCATTCCTACATACATCAATACATCCATAGCTCCCTTTCCCACATTCCATGTTCCCCCTCCTTTACCCCTCCCATTTTTCCCCGCTTACCCCTTGCAATTAACCCTGTTCGTGTTAGCATGGTGTCATAAGGAGATATATAGATATGAAAAACTATGAATTATTAACAGTTTTCAAGCCCAGTCTTGACTCGGAGGAGTTAGACAAAGAAGTTGAAAAGATTTCAAGCGATGTTAAATCTTATAAAGGCTCAGTAGAGTCTGTTGATAAAATGGGCAGAAAAAAACTTGCTTACGACGTACAGTCTTACAGAGACGGATATTTTACCGTAATGAGCGTAGCACTTCCTGCGGAAAGCGTTGTTGATTTCAAGAGAAGTTTGAAACTCAACGAGAACATAATCAGATTTATGTTTATGGAAGAAGCTAAACAAACACAAACTGTATAAGTTTTACATGAGGTAAATTATGTCACTGGCAAAAGCGGTAATAACAGGCTCTGTATACAGAGCTCCGGAAAAGCGTTTTACACAGAACAATGTTCCCGTGTCGTCGTTTGTACTAAATATCGGCGAAAGAGAAGAAATGTTCATAAGAGTTGTTGTAAAAAGACAGGCTCTTGATGAAGTTGTTTCCGAAATCTCGCAGGGAGACAGAGTATTGGTAGAAGGAAGACTTCAGATTACTGCTGTTAAATCGGATAACGGAACGGAAAGAAGAATCTTTGAGATTGATGCAAACACCATTGAGTTAATTGGTGCAGGCGGTAAAATCGCTTCTTCATCTGTGCCGTCATCGAATACGGAAGACGTAGTGAAATTTGATCAGGATGCGTTTTCAAACGAACTGATAGGCGAAGAAGAAATACCATTTTAGAATTTAAAAGAAGAATAGTTATACTGATTGCAAATTACCAAGTAGAGAAAATAAGGCTAGAAAGGCAAAGAGAAAAATGGCAAAACAAGACTTTAATGACAGAAAGAAACGCAAAACATGCAGTTTTTGTGCGGATCATGTAGATTACATTGACTACAAAGATGCATCAAAACTTAAAAGATACTTAACAGAAGCAGGAAAAATCATTCCGAGACGTGTTACAGGAAACTGTGCAATGCACCAGAGAATGATAGCAAAAGCTATTAAGCAGGCTCGTGAAGCAGCTATAATAAGTTATGTTTTTGACTAATAAAAGGTCGGTATAAGTATTTTTGGGAATGGCGGGGAACTGCCGTTCCCTGTTTTAAAAAATAAAGAGAAAAGGAAAAACTTATGGACAAAATCACAATCAGATCTGATAGAAAAGACGATTATGTATTTCAGTACAAAGGCGAAGATGTAACCCTGAGAGCCGGCAGTATAATCAGTATTGCAGACGGTCTTGCAGAGGTTGTGTTACCGACTTGCGTTATGAAAATTGTTAAAAATCTTATAGTTATTAAAGATAATGCAAAGTAATTTTTATGAATTATAAAAAGAACCTGTTGTATTAAATACAGCAGGTTCTTTTTTGTCGAAATTTAGCACATAACAATCCACAATAATCGCCTTGTCCATCGTCCCAAATAAATTGCAATAACGGTAAAAAATATGTCATAAAGAATTTGAACCCCGCTTTGAGAAACAATCCAGCCGAAGATTAAATCCATAGGAGCGTGTCTTAGTGTTGCTACAAAAATCATATACAAACTTCCGAGAATATGTATTGAAATTACTCCGAGAGAAGCCATCAAGATAATTCTTAAAAAATCTGTTTTAACTTTCAGCAAGGTACCGGTAAAAAGTATTGCCGGAATAAATGCAAGAATGTATCCGAAACCGTATTCCAGCATATAGGATATGCCTCCTCCGAGTGCAAAAACGGGGAAAAACATACCCAGAGTAATATATCCGAGAATTGATATTATACCAAACTTTCTTCCCAAAAGAGCGACTATGAAAAACACCATCGGTATTTGAGGAATATACCGGTAAGTCTTGGTAAAATGATGTACAATTTGTGTATGCGTAGGATCTTGAGACAAAAATGCGATAGCATCAGACGGTATAAACGGATGATTAAGCGTAAGCTGAGTAAAAGTGGCAACAATGAGAAAAAGGACTGACAAACACGTCATAATGAGCGTACCGAGAGTAATTCTTATCGGTTCTCCATTGTATTTAAAACTATTAAGTTGTTTTTCCAGTCTTTTTGTCATTTGATTTCAATAAATTTTTTCAAATTTTCTCTGTTTTGCTCAAATCTTGTTTTAAATTTTTCGTAAAAAATATTTTCAGTCCACATTATTAAGGCATTTTCATTGTTATCCTGATAATATCCTTTTCTTGTCCCTAATGAAGAAAAACCGTATTTTTTGTACAATTCTATTGCAGGAACATTTGATTCTCTTACTTCCAGCGTCAAGTATTTTATTTTGTTATTATAACAATCTTCCAATATTTTTACGATTAGAGCTTCTCCTATGTGTTTTCTCATAAATTCGGGTTTGACCGCTATTGTAGTAATGTGCGCTTCATCAATAATATTCCAAATTCCTGCGTAAGCAACGAGTTTATTATTTTGAGTTTTTGCGCAATAATATCTGGCAAGATTGTTGTTCATCTCATCGTAAAAGGAAGACTTTGACCAATGATGCTGTCCGTATGCATCGGCTTCGATTTGAACAACATTTTCGATATCATCAACGGTCATATTTGATATAAAAATTTGAAAATCTGTATTTACGGGCATATATTTTTCCAATCTATATCGTTGTTTCTTTACCGGGTTCTGTTATATGGTCTCCATCTTCAAGCATAAGCATCAAAGACAGCCTTAATTGTTTCTTGTAGTTTTCGAGTGCTTTTTCTCTCGTTTTTGCACAAAAAGCAAAGCTCGGAATTTCTTTTATCTCAATATAATGGTAAGGATTTCCGTTAAAATCCAAATCGACCCCTTCAATAAGAGTCCAATCCAGATTCATATAATAATCCAAGTCTTTATTTACGTTGTCATTACTCATCCAAAGACCTTTCATTGAGAGGCTGTTTCAGCATAACACCTTCTCCGCCTATTACGTTTGCCTGTTTTCCGTTAATATACAAATACGTAGGAGCTGAAGAATTTGCATTAACGGTTTTAATAACCTGTTTAACTCTCATATACGTACTTTCCGCCCCGCCACCGGCTTCAAAATCAGATGAAAAATCAACCATAACAAAATTCGAAGATTCTCTGACAGAAAGCAGTTTAGTTCCAGCCGGAATTTCTGACGTATAACCTTTTGATTTTTCCACTTTTGTAGGAGATTTGAGAAGCTCGCTTATTGCAAATTCAAAGCAGGAATGATTAACAGCCGGATCACATTCTCTGGTTACCCCTTTGAGGTTTCCTGTTTTATCCAGCACAAATATTTTTACATTCTTCTTCTCGGCTTTAGTTTCCGTGACATTATTTTCTTCATTTTTGATATCATAATTCAGAGGAGAATATTCTGTTTGAGACTTATCATTTTTATTAAATTCCGGCAGTTTGAAATCTTTGCAGAAAAATGCAAAATAAACATAAGCAGCTGTTATAATTATCAGTAAAAATAAGCCAAATTTTTGAGAAGAATTCATTTATTTATCTCCTTTAATATACATTTTACCATTAACTATTACGATATCATCTTTTATTTTTATATCTTCAATATTAACATCGCAATTTTTATCATCAAACAATTTTACCGTAAAATTGAGCGGATTTAAAAGATTAACAAGATTGGTGACTTTGTAGAGCGGAAGGTTTCCGTAAGCCTCATTAAAGGCAACATCATAGGTTTGGATTTTGTTATTAACAACCTTGAGTTTGGAAGAAACCATAAATGTTCTGTCTTTTTCTTTCGGAGAAATAGGGAAGTTATATCCTATAATAATATACATTTTATTAT
>CALYTW010000008.1 GCA_945487905.1 uncultured cyanobacterium | reverse complement strand
TGGGCTTAATCATAGGAATAACGACGTTTAAAAACATTTGGAAAACATTGCACCCGTCGATAATCGCTGCTTCTTCAATTTCTCGCGGTATCTTTAAAAATGCCTGTCGCATTAAAAATATTCCGAAAGCACTTACTGCAAAAGGCATTACAAGACCTAAATACCCTGCAAAATTGTTTACGCTGTCCATTAAATGCAGCTTGAGTGTTATTATGTATACAGGAAGCATAATTGCCTGAAACGGAATCATAATAGTAGCAAGAATGCTAAAAAAAGCAATCCTTTTACCCCGAAAATTCATTCTTGCAAGCGGGTATGCCGCAAGGGAAGATAAAATTAAATTTAGTATTACTGTTAATCCGGCCACAATTACGCTGTTCCAAAAATATCCCATAAAATTGACTTTATGCCAAACATCAACATAATTTATAACAGTAAAATCCTGTGGAATAATTTGAGGCGGATACGCAAAAATGTCTTCGTTTACCCCTTTGAATGATGTCGACATCAGCCATACAAAAGGAAATATTGATAAAATTGATATCACAATCAATACTGAATGTATGCAAGTTTTTGAAAAAATCTTTTTTAACATAAACCCATTATAATAAATTTGTGTTTATAGTACAATAATTAAACGAAGAGGTAAAAGGATTTGAGACATTCACGTTTAACAGCAGCAATACTTATTTCACTCATACTAGGTGTGATTGCGGGGTGGGCATTTCCTGACTTTGCAATAAGGACTCATGTTTTGGCGGAAGTATTCCTGCGAATGGTAAAAATGATAATTGCACCATTGTTGTTTGCGACACTTGTGGTCGGAATTGCAGGTCATGGCGATGTAAAAAGTCTTGGCAGACTGGGTGTAAAAACGGTTGTTTATTTTGAAGTGGTAACAACCCTTGCTCTTATCATAGGTTTAGGTTTTGCAAATCTGTTTAAGCCGGGGGAAGGTTTAACAATTGATCCGCAAGCAGCAGGAATAGCACAAGCCGCAAGCATGGCAGTTACCAATCATGGAACTTCATTCGGGCAGATGCTTTTAAGTCTTTTCCCGACAAGTATTGTTCAGGCAATGGCTGACGGCAATTTGCTCCAAATAGTTGTATTTTCTCTTTTCTTTGCGCTTGCTATATGTGCAATCGGAAAACGTGCAAAGCCTGTTCTTGATTTATTGAACTCTGTTTCAACAATAATGTTTAAGTTTACGGAATACGTTATGCTTTTTGCTCCGATGGGTATTTTTGGTGCAATAGCTTATACTGTAGGTACAAACGGTATTGAAATCCTTGTAAATTACGGAAAAATAATATTGTCATTATATACAGCTCTTGCCGTATTCGTCTTAATAGTATTATTTATAGCTTGCAAGCTTGTTCATATATCTTTAAGAGGCTTATTAAGGGCAATTAACGAGCCGGCTCTTTTGACGTTTACGACTGCAAGTTCCGAAGCGGCGCTTCCTAAAGCCATGTCTATCATGGAAAAGTTTGGTGTACCGAAATCAATTGTCGGTTTTGTAATGCCTACGGGATATACATTCAACCTTGACGGTTCTACCCTTTATCTGGCTATGGCTGTGTTGTTTTCAACTCAACTTGTCGGGATAAATCTTTCTCTTGAGCAGCAATTAGTAATAATGTTCGCTTTAATGCTTACTTCAAAAGGGGTTGCAGGTGTTCCCAGAGCAGCACTAATTGTTCTTGCAGGTACTCTGACAAGCTTCAATATACCGATAATCGGGGTTGCAATACTTCTCGGAATTGATCAAATTCTTGATATGGGAAGAACAACGGTTAACTTAATCGGAAACTGTGTTGCGACAGTTGTTATTGCACGCTGGGAAAATTGTTTTGATTATAATAAAATGTATGAATTTTTAAAACGTACAAAAATTAAAACAAATACCTACGGAAAAACTAATCAGGAAGTAAGTTTTGCCAAAGATTTTGGCACAATTGAAAATTGAAAATGGGAAATGGATAATTTTTAACTTAACACGAAAGGAAAACTATGGAATATAAAGATACATTGAATTTACCGCAAACTACGCTCGAAATGAGAGCAAACGCAACTCAAAAAGAACCTCAAACTCAAGAATTTTGGGAGAGGGCAAATGTATATGAAAAGAATTTGGCACAGAGAGACAAGGCTAATTCTTTTGTTTTGCATGATGGCCCTCCGTATTTGAGTTCTGGTAAAATTCACGTCGGAACAGCTTTGAATAAGATTTTAAAAGATATTTTAATTCGTTATAAATCCATGCGTGGTTATTATGCGCCTTATGTTCCGGGATATGACGGACATGGTTTGCCCATTGAAAATAAGGTTGTTAAGAATATTGAAGGCGGAAGAAGTGCGTTAACTCCGGCTCAACTTAGAGAAAAATGCAGAGAATATGCTCACAAAAGCCTTAAAGGTCAGGAAAGTGAATTCAAACGTCTGGGTGTATGGGGAGATTGGGAACATCCTTATTTAACCATTGACCCTGAATTTGAAGCAGAACAGGTCAGAGTATTCGGAGCAATGTATAAAAAGGGTTATATTGAAAAAGGTTTAAAACCCGTTTACTGGTGTGCTTCATGCGAAACAGCTTTGGCTGAGGCTGAAGTTGAATACGCAGATATTTCTTCAAAATCTATTTATGTAAGGTTCAAGTTTGATAATAATAGTACAAGAATTTTGAAAGAAAAGTTCCCATACCTCCATACCTCTACGCCTATGGACATTTACGCTGTCATTTGGACAACAACTCCATGGACAATTCCTTCTAATGTAGCCATTTCAATGCACCCGAGGTTTGAATATTCATTCTTTACATACAAAAACGATATTTATCTAACTGCAACCGACTTGCTTGGTGCATTTTTGGCGGATACAGGACTTGAAGAAAGCGAAATTTCAATTATAGGAACTTGTGTCGGTCAGGATTTAGAGCTTTTGGAAGTTAAACATCCGTTAATAGACAGAAATTCGAAAATAATTTTAGGAGAACATGTTACGCTGGATGCCGGTACGGGTTTGGTTCATACGGCTCCGGGACATGGTCTTGAGGACTACGAAGTCGGTGTAAAATATGGTGTGGAAGTGTTATCTCCCTTAGATAGCAAAGGCTGTTGGACGGAAGATGGCAGAATTCCAGAGTTAGTCGGTGTTCCTTATTATAAGGGTAACGACATGGTTATTGATATGCTTATTGAGAAAAAAGCCCTTGTATACCAAAACGAAATCAGCCACAGTTACCCACATTGTTGGAGATGTAAAAATCCTGTAATCTACAGAGCAACGCCTCAATGGTTTGTGAAAGTCGATAAGTTCAGAGATAAGGCTTGTGAAGCAATCAAAAATGTCAAATGGATTCCTGCAAGCGGAGAAAGCCGCATAGGAAATATGGTTGCAGGAAGAACCGATTGGTGTATTTCACGCCAAAGAGCTTGGGGAGTGCCGATTCCGGTATTCTATTGTGAAGATTGTGGAGAAGCGATTGTAACGGATGAAACAATAGAGAACGTTGCAAAAATCTTTGAACAAGAATCATCGGATGCTTGGGTAAAACATACGGCGGAAGAACTTTTACCGAAAGGATTTGAATGTCCTCATTGCCATAAAAAACATTTCAAAAAAGAAAACGATATTATGGACGTATGGTTCGATTCGGGTGTAACTTGGAGAACGGTAGTGGAAAAACGCTCTGATGAATTGGGTCATACGCCTGTTGATATGTATTTGGAAGGCTCTGACCAGCACAGGGGATGGTTCCAGTCATCACTTTTAACGTCTGTCGCTGTTCAGGAAAAAGCTCCTTATAAGCAGGTTTTGACTCACGGTTTTGTATTCGGAGAAGACGGCAGAAAAATGTCAAAATCGCTTGGTAACTATATCAGACCGGATGATATTATTGAAAAATACGGTGCAGATATACTTAGACTTTGGGCAGCTTCTGTTGATTACAGAAACGATACCAAAATCGGAGATAATATAATTAAACAGTTAACCGAAATATTCAAGAAAACAAGAAATACTGCAAGATTTTTGCTGGGTAATATTCACGATTTTGACCCTGCAAAAGATTATGTAAAATATGAAGATTTAAAACCGATAGACAAATTTGCACTTCATAAATTGAACAAGGTTATTGCAGAGATTACGGAATCGTTTGAAAATTACGAATTTTATAAATATTTTCAGGCACTTCAAAACTTTGCTGCGGTTGATTTAAGCTCCTTCTATCTTGATATTGTAAAAGACAGACTTTATACTGCTGGTAAGAAATCGCTTTCAAGACGTGCATGCCAGACTGTTCTTTATGAAAATTTGCAGGCTCTTGTTAGAGTTTTGGCTCCGGTTATGCCTCATCAGGCGGAAGATATTTGGCAAAACACTCCGGAGACTCAGCGTGGAGAATTGGAAAGTGTGCTTCTTGCCGATTGGCCAAAAATACACTCTGAGTGGAACAATGAAGCTCTTGAAGAAGAATTCGGAAAAATTCTTAAAACAAGAGAAGTTGTTACCCGTGCAATTGAGCCTTTGAGAGCGGATAAAAAAGTCGGAAGCTCGCTTGAAGTGGCAGTTTATATCAAATCAGAAAATTCAGAACTTCTTGAAAAACACGCAAAAGACATTGCAGATATATTTATTGTCTCTCAAGCTTATGTTTCGGAAGAAGCACCGGCAGAAGTTTTGAATGAATATACGGAAGAAAACACGACTGTTTGGGTAACAAAAGCCGAAGGTAAAAAGTGTTGCAGATGTTGGAAATACAGAAATCTAAATTCCGACGGAATTTGTGACGACTGTGCAGAAGCTGTTGAGAGTATTTTAATCAAATAATTTTCAAATATAATTCAAATATAACATCCCTAATTGCCAATTAACGATATTTATTTTTCAAAAGTTTTAAGTCAACATTGGTTACATATTGAATTTTATCTAAATCATAGGGATACATTATACTGTTTGAATTATTTGAATGATCAAGTCCGAGTGCATGCCCTACTTCGTGTATCATGACTCCGTAAAGGTGATTTTTGGTTCTGCCTTTTTCTTTTTTGTATATTTTACCGTTTTGTCGCACAACAGAAATTTCTTTTGTTGCAATTTCTATATAGTTTTGGGTAAAATATCCTTTCGGGTTGACGGAATAATAAGTACAACCTACGGCATCACTACTTCCGCACCCGTTAACGTGGTCAACAAACGATACATAAATGTCGGCTTCGCTCTTTTTTGTAACATATTTAAACCTGACAATTTCCTGCGATTTTGTTTGCCATGCACTGAATGCTTTTTGCATAAGAACTGTATAATTACCTCGATTTTGCGGTATGTACACTCTTATCGGCATTGCTTTCCATCTTGGGGTTGTATAAGCAGATACGCTTACGGAAGTTATTATGAGAGTCAAACACAAAATTAAAAATTTTTTCATACTGCTATCCTATAATAAAACTGGTTACAAATTCATTATAACCCGTTTTTTTAAAATTTCATTATTTACAAAGTTTATACGACAAGTTGTTTAAGATAATTAGGAAGCGCAAAACGTGCTTCATGGTATTCCTTGTTATAAATTTTGCTTGTTTTAGTTATTTGCTCCCCTCTTCGTTCATCCCAATATGAAAGCGGTTTAACTGATTCCGAGCAGAATGCCCACGCCCAGTATCCTCCGGGGTAGGTTGGAATATTTGAGGTATAAGTAGAAACTATCGGAAATACACGTCTTAGCTGTGTGTACATATTTTTGATTTCATTAGGATTAGTAAACGGGCTTTCAGATTGTGCAACCATAATTCCGCCATCTTTCAAGGATTCTTTTACGTTTGTGTAAAATTCATCCGTAAATAAACCTTCTCCTGGACCCATAGGGTCTGTTGAATCAATTAGAACTATATCAAACATATTCTTTTTATCTTTAATATATTCAATCGCATCTTGTACAAGAACTTCGCATTTCGGATTATCCAGCTCGCAGGAAATTGTTGGTAAAAACTCCTTGCATGCATCAATAACCATTCCGTCAATCTCGCAAAGAACAACTTTTTCGACCGTATCGTGCTTTAAAACTTCTCTAACAGTTCCGCCGTCTCCGCCGCCTATAACAAGAACTGTTTTTGGACATTTATGGTGCATCATGGGTATATGTGCTATCATTTCGTGATAGTGCCATTCATCTCCTTCTGTGGTCATCATTAAGTCATCCAGTGTCAAAACTCTACCCAAGGTGGAATCCGTATCAAAAATTTCTACCTTTTGGAAATCAGATTGTTTTGAAAACAAAATATCTTTTGTTTTTATTGCAATCCCATACCCTCCGGGGGTAATTTCTTTATATATTTTCTGTTCTTTGTCTACACCTTGTAAAACTATTGTTTCTGTCATTTTAATTCCTTTCTTACTGCTAAAATGTCTGTGTATCAATCAATTTTAAATCTAATTTTTGCGGGTTTTGTTTTGTTCGTAAGTAAATCCATTGCATCTTTTAACTCTTGAATGCCGGATTTAAAAGCTCTGTTTAAATTTTTTGTTTCAATTTCATAAAGTCGAGTAAGGTCACTATCAAGCATAACTTTATGACCTCGGATTTCATATACCAAATTTTATTTCTTAACCAAATTTTCCATAAACTTATTTTACTATGACGGAATGCGGTTGTCTATTAAATACATTTATTTTCTGTTGCTTAATAATGTAACCGAAATTTCTTCAATGCTACCTGAGTCCGTCGCTGAAGTGCTATAAATAAAGCTTTAAATGAAAAACGGTTCATTCGTGATTATATCATTAGACTCGGACTGAGAGATAAACTTAAAATTCCATTTTCCCTGAAAGTATATGTATATGCAGGTGAAAAACTTCTTGTCCCGCTTCTTTACCTGTATTTATAAGTGTCTTGTATGATTTAATGCCGAGCTTTTTGGTTGTTTCTTTGACTGTCATCATTAATTTACCTAAAAGAGTTTCGTCATCAAGCTCGTTCAAAGATTCAACATGCAATCTCGGAACTACAAGAAGATGAATTTCCGCTTTCGGGTTAATATCTTTAAAAACAACAGCGTATTCATTTTCGTAAACAAATTCGGTTCCGAAATCGCCGTTTATAATTTTACAAAATATACAATCTACCATTTTAAAGTCTCCCATTTTTCAGTGAATGATTTTGTCATTGCGAGAATATCTTTGATTTTCAAAGCAATCCAGAGTATGTATTGTTACAGATTGCTTTGCTTCGTTCGCAATGACAAAAAATTGTCATACTTATAACATTATTCCAATTATCCCCATCCTGTTCTCCGGACACCCTCCCCAAGGGGGAGGGATAGACTCAGATTTTATCTTTTTCCTCTCCTTTATCACTCATTCAGAAGGAGAGGATGCTCACAGGGCAGGAGAGGCAAAGGTAAGGGTTTATAAAATCTACTCTTTCAAGAATGTTTCGTAGTTTCTTGCAAGAAGATGTGTTCTGACTTGATTAATCAAATCCAAAGCAACACCGACCATAATGATTAAGGATGTTGCACCGATACCTTGAAGTGTGGTTATTTTGGTTACATAACTTGCAAATGCCGGTACAAGAGCAATTAAACCCAAAGCCAAAGCTCCGATAAATGTTGTTTTGGTTAAAATTTTATCCAAAGCTTCTGCCGTTGGTCTCCCCGGTTTTACTCCCGGAATTGAAGAACCGTATTTCTTCAAATTGTCTGCAATTTCCTTCGGCTGCATATTAGGCATAATTGATGCATAAAAGAAAGTCAATGCAACAATCATTAAGAAATATATTGCATAATACGTTAATCCGCTTGGATTAAAGATTTTGTTCAAAAACAATACAATAGTTTCCGCATGTCCGCTCAACTGAGCTTGTCCCACAAGACTCAATATTGTAGATGGGAACAAAAGAATAGCAACCGCAAAGATAATCGGCATTACACCACCCGGATTAAGTTTGAAAGGTATAAACGTGTTAACTCCGCCATAAACCTTGTTACCAACCTGCCTTTTAGGATTAACAATGATAACTTTTCTTACAGCTTCTTGCATTACAACGATGAAGACCATTGTAACAAAGAAGATTGTTAGTAAAAGCACCAAACCCCACATCAAAGCCGAGTCGTTTGAAACCATTTGAGCTGTTCTTGCCGAATACAACGGGATTCCTGATATAATACCTACAAAGATTATCAGTGAACCTCCGTTTCCGATACCTTTTTCTGTAATCAATTCAGACATCCACATTACAAGAACAGAACCTGCTGTCATTGTAATTATTGCTGAAACGTAAAACATAGAGTGATTCAATCCCGATGTAATAGCTCCGGGAAGGTGTGCAAGATATGCCATAAATATTATGGACTGGAAAACCGCCAGTACAACTGTAAATATTCTTGTGTATTGAGACAGCTTTCTTCTTCCTGCTTCTCCGTCTTCTTTCTGTAATTTTTCCAACGCAGGTATAATTACAGCCATCAATTGCATAATAATTGATGATGTAATATATGGTCCTATACCTAATGCAAATATTGAAACTTTACCTAGCGCACCGCCTGTGAATAAATCCAAAAATCCTAGGATATTGTTTCCGGAAGCAATTCTTGCAAATATCTCATTATTTATACCAAATACCGGAAGATGTATACCAAAACGAAATGCAATAAGCATTAAAAATGTGAAAATTAACTTTTCTTTTAAGCCTGAAGCATTCCACATTGACATCAAATCTGCCGTTGTAGGCATTCTCATTCCTGTCATATTTTAAATTTCCCTTTTGTCTATTTTTACACGTATAATGGAAAGTTGAAAATTGAAAATGGAAAATTATTTAAACAAAGAATCTTTATTAAGAGTTTTAACTTAATTTTCCATTTTCCACTTTCCATTTTCAATTATATTAATATAATTTAGTTTAATTTTAAAAATTAAACTAATTCAGCTTTTCCGCCTGCTGCTTCGATTTTTTCTTTAGCAGAAGGTGTAAAGTACATAGCCTTTACGGTAACAGCTTTTGTGAGTTCGCCGTTTCCTAATACTCTCAAACCTGCGGCTTTAGAGCTTGCTTTACCTGCTTCTATCAATGATTCTAATGAAATTTCTTTCATTTTTAAATCAGCCAGCTTACCTACATTGATTTCTGCATATTCAATTTTATTGATTACCTGGAATCCTTTTAATTTAGGCAATCTTCTGTAGCTAGGCATTTGACCGCCTTCAAAACCTCTTTTAGAAGTTCTTCCCGAACGCTGACCTTCGCCGTTATGACCTCTGCTTGATGTTTTACCGCATCCTGATGAACGGCCTCTGCCAACTCTAACTGTTTTCTTTGTTGAACCTTCAGCAGGTTTCAAATCTTCAATTTTTATTCTTTCCATTTTATTTGTCCTTTTCTCTAATTATTACTATTCAGTAACTTCTAACAAGTGTGAAATCTTGTTAACCATACCCATAATTGTTGCACTTTTAGCGTGTTCAACAATCTGGTCTTTTTTTGTAAAGCCTAACGCTTTAGCAACCTTGCGTTGAGTTTCGGAGCATCCGATTAAACTCTTTACAAGTTTTATTTGTATTTTTGATTCTTTTGTCTTAGCCATTTTTCATTTCCTCATTTCTATTTGGAATTATCTAACCTATATTTTTAATGGAAAAGTGAAAATTATATCGACTTTCCCATTTTCCATTTTCAATTAATTTAAAAGTTCAGCCATTGATAAACCGCGCTTTTTAGCAACTTCGTTAAACGGTTTTAAAGCCTTCAAAGCTTCTAAGGTTGCATTAGCAGCGTTAAGCGGAGATTTTGAACCTAAAGATTTTGAAAGTATATTTTCAATACCTGCAAGTTCTAATACTGAACGAACAGCACCGCCTGCAATAATACCTGTACCTTGAGAAGCCGGTCTTAACATAACAGCACCTGCTCCTGAACGACCTGTAATAGGATGAGGTATTGTAGTTTTGAAAATAGGAACATTGATTAAGTTCTTTCTTCCGTCAGCAATTGCTTTTTGAATAGCAATAATAACTTCTGAAGCTTTAGCACATCCTACGCCTACCTGACCTTTTTGGTTTCCTACAACTACAATTGCTCTGAAGCTCAATTTCTTACCGCCCTTCACAACTTTTGTTACACGGCGGACTTGAACAACCTGTTCTTTCCATTCTGATTCAGGTTTAGTTTCTTGAGTTGTTTCCACTTTTTTCTTTCTTGAACGCTGCTTCTTAGCCGGAAGCTGAGTAACAGCTTCTTCTGCTTCTGCTTCAACTTCAACAGCTTCTTCTGCTGTTTCTTCGGTAACTTCGGCAGTTTCTTCTACCTCAGTTACCCCTTCTAATTTTTCTTCTTCTGACATGTTAAACCTTTCTTGTTTAATAACATATTGTTCTACATTTATATTTCGTTTTTTCAATTAAATACTCCAAAAAACAAGCACACAAATCGGTGCTACGGCTGTATTTAATTGTGGGTTTTTTCTGACATGGTTTATGTTAAAACAAACAAATTTTAAAATCAAGTATTTTATAGCGTCCCGATTAAATCGTATTCCGTACAGGCGGTTATTTGGACATTTTCAATATCCCCAGGAACAACTGTTTTGTCTGTTTTTATATTTACAACTCCGTCAATTTCAGGTGCATCGTATTGAGTTCTTGCAATAACCTCTCCGTCGTCCGAAGAACATTCTATTATACATGGAAGTTTTTTACCGATAAATTTTTTGTTTCTTTCTTCTGAGATTTCCTGTTGTATTTTCATAAGCTTATTATAACGTGCTTTTGCCGTTCGCTTCGGAACTTGAGGCTTCAAGGAATAAGAAGGAGTTCCTTTTTCTCTTGAATAGCAAAATACACCCATTCTGTCAAATTTCATTTCTTTAACAAATTCGCAAAGATGATTGAAATGCTCCTCAGTTTCTCCCGGATATCCTACAATAAATGCGGTTCTGATTGAAACTTCCGGTATAAATTTTCTGATTTTTTGAATTAAAAATCTATAATCAAAAGACGGGCGATTCATTAATTTAAGCATTTCGGGATGTGAGTGTTGAAGCGGAATATCTACGTATTTTACAACTTTTTCACATTCGGCAATGGTTTTTAAAAGTCCATCGGTCATCTGTGTCGGATAAGCGTACATAATTCTTATCCAACCTAAGCCCTCGATTTTGTTTAATTCACGAATAAGTTCAGATAACACGGGCTTTTTGTATATATCAATTCCATATCCTGTTGTATCTTGAGCGATAAGTATAATTTCAGTTACACCTTTTTTAACCATGCCTTTTGCTTCCTCAAGGATATCTTCCATTTTTCTCGAATGATAATCTCCCCTAAGGTAAGGAATAACACAATATCCGCATCTGTAATTGCAACCGTCTGCTATTTTTATATAAGAACTTGCACCCATCGTTATTTGCTGGCGCTTAACATCTTCGGGATAAATGTAATCAGGCTTTTTGCTTACCTTTGACACATAACCGCCATCGATTTCTTTTATAACTTCAACTATTTTTTCAAAATCAGTTGTACCAATCATTGCAGTAATTTCAGGAACAGCTTCTTTTAATTCTTCAGGATGTTTTTGGGCAAGACATCCTGCTACAATAACCTTTTTCCCTTTTTCAATAAGCTCCAGAATTGTTCTTATTGATTCTTTTTCTGCATCGCAAATGAAGGAACAAGTATTTACAATTACAATATCGGTTTCTTCTTCATTAAGCGTAATTTCATAGCCATTTTGAGAAAGAATACCTAAAATCAATTCGGAATCAACAAGATTTTTTGCACAACCGTGACTTATAAGAGCAATTTTTTTCATAAAAAAATTTTAGCATGGGGGTAAATGTATATCAATTCAAAATTGTCATCAACATAGTTGCTTGTCAACAGTATAACAGCCAAAATTTAAGTAAATTTTTGTAAAAACTAATTTTGATTAATAGGCATGGGGGCATGGTCAATTGTAAATTTTTTTTGGAATTTTTTTACTTGCCAATTAAAATCCAAGGGAATATTATGTAATTACAGACGAAGGGAGTGATGGCTGCGAGACTTGGGGGAGAGTCATAGACGAAAAAGTACACAAATCAATTTAAAAAATTTTTGAGGAGAATTAAAAAATTTCTTTTGGGAGGAGATTTTGGGGAGTTAAGGAGAATGGATACACAGCCATTCTCTTTTTTAATCTGTTTCCTGCTAAATTTTCAAATTACCTTTTCGGAATAATTCGGCAAGCTCTTTACGTTTCTTTTCTTTCTGAGTTTTGCACCCGAATTTTTCCAGAAAATTATAAAGTATAATTTTCCAGCCGAATTTTGAAAAATCGGAATATTACATTGAACCTAATTTGGAATTTTGAGACAAGTTCAAAGTTATCCGCACCTATTTTGGGCAGTTTTGTAATCGCCAAGCAACACAGACAATCAAGAATCCTATTTAAGCTTTTTTATTTTCTGCATAAGCAAATCGTCAAAATCTAAAGCACCAATTTTTGATATTTGCAAATAAAGCTCTTTGTGCTTATATTTTATCAAATCCTGTATATTTTCTCAAGACTTCAGGAATGATAACAGTTCCGTCTTCTTGCTGGAAATTTTCGATTATTGCCGCAAAAGTTCTTCCGACTGCAAGACCTGAACCGTTAAGAGTATGTACAAACTGAACTTTGCCTTCTTTATTCCTGTATCTTATATTAGCACGTCTTGCTTGGTAGTCGCCAAAGTTTGAACAGCTTGAAATTTCTTTGTAAGTATTATATGAAGGAAGCCAAACTTCCAAATCGAAGCACTTGTTTGCACTAAAACCTATATCTGCTGTACACAAAGCAACCCGTCTGTACGGCAAACCTAATAATTCCAAACATCTTTCGGCGTTACATGTAAGTTTTTCGTGTTCATCTTTGCTGGTTTCGGGAGTCGTCAATTTAACCATTTCAACTTTATTGAATTGATGAACCCTGATTAATCCTCTTGTGTCTTTGCCCGCAGAACCTGCTTCTCTGCGGAAGCAAGGTGTATAAGCGGTCATATATTTCGGTAAATTTTCTTCGCTTAAAATCTCGTTTTGGTAAATATTAGTAACCGGAACTTCCGCCGTAGGAATCAGGTATAAATCCTCGTTTACACACTTGTACATGTCTTCAGCAAACTTTGGCAGTTGTCCTGTTCCTGTCATTGTTGCTGCGTTTGCCATAAACGGAGGTAAAATTTCTTCATATCCGTGTTCTTCCGTGTGTAAATCCAAAAAGAATTGTATGATTGCACGCTCTAATTTAGCACCCTTTCCTCTGTACAAAGTAAACCTTGATTGAGAAATTTTTACACCACGTTCAAAATCCACAATACCTTTTTCTTCGCACAAATCCCAGTGAGCTTTGGGGGTAAATGAGAATGAGGTTGGAGTCCCCCATGTTTTAATTATCGGATTATCTTCTTCAGATTTGCCAATCGGAGTTGTTTCATCAGGAATGTTAGGTGTATGGAGGAGAAAATCTCTTTGAGCCTTATCAAGTTCTTCCTGTTTCTCTTCGAGGGCTTTGATTTCGTCTCCTATTTGACGAACTTCTTCTTGAACGGCATCTGTGTTTTCTCCGTTCTTTTTCATCATACCGATTTTTTGAGATTCATTTTTTCGTTTAGCACGAAGCTCATCTGCCTGAGCCTGTATCTTTCTCCTTTCGGAGTCTATTTCCAGAACCTTATCAATTGATAATTCTGGATTTCTTCTTTTTAAAAGTTCGTTAATTTTTTCAGGATTCTCTCTTATTATTTTAATATCTAACATTTTTTTACCTCACAAAACTATATATTACATTAATCATTATAATTCAAAGAAAATTTAGTTTGCAGAAAAATTTAAAAGTTAAATATTGCCATGAGAAATAAATGCTTGTATTATATTTTCGAATCTTAAGGTGTTTGTATTAAGCGCATATGAGATTTATACAGTTATTCATTTTGCATGCCCAATTAGTAAGCAGTATTAAAAATAATTTTGTCAGCAAACCTGTTTATATTTATAGCCGAGGATATCGGCAATCATAACAACCTCTCTGTATGTTATAGTGTCACGGTTGAGTTTTCTTGAAAGACCATCTTGAGTATATTTCCATAGTTATGAATATGAAATCAGATTTGGAGTATATGTAATAAAAAAGACTTCGCAAATTGCGAAGTCTTTATATTTTGCAAAATCGCTTCAGCCTCTGCTCGCTTCCGTTTACTTGGTCGCTCGCATTAAACAGCATTCCGCATATTGCCTGCGTAACTAGCCTCTGCTCGCTCCCGCTTTCTCAATAATTTCCTTTTCTACGTTTGCAGGAACTTGTTCGTATTTTTGGAATTCCATTGAGAATGTTCCACGCCCCTGTGTATTACTTCTCAAGTCTGTAGCATAACCGAACATGTTAGCCAAAGGAACTACTGCTCTGACAATTACATTGCCTGTATTGCCTTGAGGTTCTTGCCCTTCGATTCTGCCACGTCTTCTTGAAATATCACCAATAATTGTACCTGTAAATTCATCAGGAATTTCAATTTCAACTTTCATCATAGGTTCAAGTATGCAAGGCTGTGCTTTCTTACAACCGTCTTTAATACACATAGAACCTGCAATCTTAAATGCCATTTCTGAAGAGTCGACTTCGTGGTAAGAGCCGTCGTAAAGTTCAACCTTAACGTCTATCATCGGATAACCAGCTAAGATGCCTCCTTCAAGAGCTTCCTCCATACCTTTTCTGACAGGTTCGATGTATTCCTTAGGAATTGCACCCCCGACAATTTTGTTTTCGAATACGAAACCTTCATTTTCGCCTGCGGGCATAATTCTTGCTTTACAATGACCGTATTGACCTTTACCGCCTGACTGACGAACGAATTTAGAATCCTGATCGGCATTGCCTCTGATAGTTTCACGATAAGCAACTTGAGGTTTACCAATATTAGCTTCTACTTTGAATTCTCTTAACATACGGTCAACGATAATGTCTAAGTGAAGTTCGCCCATACCGGAAATAATTGTTTGACCTGTTTCTGTATCAGATTTAACTCTGAAGGAAGGATCTTCCTCCGCAAGCTTCTGAAGAGCGATACCCATTTTATCCTGATCGGCTTTTGTCTTAGGTTCAATTGCAACAGAAATAACCGGCTCAGGGAAGTTGATTTTTTCTAAGATGATAGGTGCTTTTTCATCGCACAAAGTATCACCTGTAGTTGTATCCTTCAAACCTACTGCTGCACAGATATCGCCTGCATATACTTCTGTTTCTTCCAGTCTTTGGTCAGCATACATACGAACCAATCTTGAAATACGTTCCTTCTTACCGTTTGAAGCATTAAGAACGTAAGAACCTGAAGTAATTATGCCTGAATATATTCTCATAAATGTTAAACGACCTACAAACGGGTCTGTCATAACTTTGAAAGCTAAAGCAGAGAACGGCTCTGTATCGGAAGAATGTCTTTCAACCTTAGTCCCGTCTTCTAATTCGCCTTCAATAGCTTTAACATCAACAGGAGAAGGCATATAGTAAACAACATTGTCTAATAACAATTGAACACCTTTGTTCTTGAAGGCCGTACCACAGCATACAGGAACGATTTTGTTGTTACATACAGCATTTCTTAAACCTGCTCTAAGTTCATCAACAGTAATTGAATCAGGATCTTCAAAGAATTTTTCCATCAACGCATCGTCTTCGCCGGCAATAGCTTCAACCATAGCATCATGGTATTCTTTAGCTTTAGCTTGAAGTTCAGCAGGAATTTCTTCTTCTTTTATATCTGTACCTAAGTCATTTGTATAAATTTCGGCTTTCATAGTCATCAAGTCTACAAGACCTGTAAACTTATCTTCTGCACCGATAGGAAGCTGAATAGGAACAGCATTACCACCCAATCTTGACTTAATTTGGTCTACAACGCGATAAAAATTAGCACCCGTTCTATCCATTTTGTTAACAAATACCATACGTGGTACTTCGTATCTGTTAGCTTGTCTCCAAACCGTTTCGGATTGAGATTGAACACCGCCTACTGCACAGAATACTGCGATTACACCGTCTAATACACGGAGAGAGCGTTCAACTTCAATTGTAAAGTCAACGTGTCCAGGGGTGTCTATGATATTAATCTGGTGACCTTTCCATTCAGCCGTAACAGCTGCGGATTGGATTGTAATACCTCTTTCTCTTTCCTGTTCCATAAAGTCTGTAACAGCAGCGCCGTCGTGAACTTCGCCGATTTTGTGAGTTTTACCTGTATAAAACAGGATACGTTCAGTTGTAGTGGTTTTACCTGCATCGATGTGAGCAGCAATACCAATATTTCTGATTTTTTCTAATGGAGTTTTTCTAGCCATTTTCTTTTTCCTTCTATATTATGCTACTACGATTTTTACTGATAACCAGTTAAGACTATTGTTGCATGAACATATTTTCTAAACAAGTATTGTTATTTTTACACCTAATTTTAGGTTAGTTGAAAAAAAAAGACTAATCAGAAAGATTAGTCTTAAATTTTGTTAGTGTAGAAGTTTTATAATAATAGGAGAAAATTCATGATTTTTAAGCCATACCCATCAATTTGTCCATAACCATATCCATAACGAGCGGAGCTACTTCCGGTCCAAATTCTTCTTCAACAAGGCTCATTAATTCTTCAAATCTTGCCATATATCCGGCGATTCTTTCTTGAGCTTCAGAATCGAGCTCAACCGGAGTGGTTGTTTTCGGAACAACTCTCAAGTTATTAGCTTCCAAGAAACGCATAATTTCTTCGTTGTTTACGGGTTTATATTCAGGCGCTTGAACCTGAGTTTCTTGTTGTTCATCTTGAGAAGCTTGAGCTTGCTGATTGTTGTAACCATAGTTTCCGTAGCTATAAGGGTTTCCTCCGATTCCATTTACTCCACTTGTCATTTCAAATACTCCTTTTTTTCATTTTTCCTTTGTGACATGTAATACGGCATATTTTTAGAAAACTTTAATATTTTCGAATAAATATTTACAATTTGTTACAATTGAAATTTGCGGAAAAAGTATGTGTTAAAATACCTCCCCATGTACATAGTTCCTTAAAATTGATATAATAAAAACAGGTTAAGATGCAGAATTGGAGAGGGATTATGGAAGATAACAGCCCAACATTGGCACAATATTTTGTAGAACAAGCTTGCCCTGATAATAAGTTCTTAGACGAAATGAATAATGTAATTCCTTGGTGGGAAATAGAATCTTGGTTCAAAGGTCATTTAAAGAAAGAACGCAAAAAGACAGGTCGTCCTTCTTATCCAATAATTTTAATGCTAATGTTCCTTAATATTACTGATCTGAACGCTTTTATTATTTTTTTCGCAGACTCAATTGGATAATAAAAATTAAAGTTAATTGAAATAATATAACTTGCAATAAAAAGTTGATGTGATATTCTATACAGGTAAGGGTTGCAAGACTCATACACAGCGGAATATGGAATAAGCGTCCGTAGCTCAGCTGGATAGAGCATCTGCCTTCTAAGCGGTGGGTCATACGGGCACAAAAATCAAAAATTTGACAACTGAATAAACATAAACTATGCGTCTGTAGCTCAGCTGGATAGAGCATCTGCCTTCTAAGCAGAGGGTCGCGCGTTCGAATCGCGCCAGGCGTATTTTTTGTGCCAAAAATTCAAAAAGTTGCAAATTTGTTGTAAAAAATTTTAAGAGTTGCATTTTTTATTTTGACTTTATATGGTGAATTATAAGAGTTTCCGATTTCTGAGTTGACCTCGTAACTAAATTTAAAAAAGAGGATAAGTATTTACCCTCTTTTTTAAATTTAAACTAAAAATTAACCTACTTCTTTGTTCCGTATCTTTTGTTGAATCTTTCAACACGACCTTCAGAGTCAAGAATTTTTTGCTGACCCGTAAAGAACGGATGACAGTTTGAACAAATTTCAACAGTAATGTCATCTGCTACGGAACCGGTCTCAATTTCATTACCGCATACACATTTGATTACGGTTTTTTTATAATCCGGATGAATTTCGCTTTTCATTTTAACCTTCTTTCTTCAAGATTCCAAACTTGAATATTATACTTCGACCAATATTATTCTATGCGCTGAACTTTTAATTTCAAGGGGGGGATAAAAATGGGTAACTTGGGCTGCTATGGTGGTAAAGGTATGTGGAGGTTTAGAGGTATGGAGGTATGGAGGTTTAGCTTATTTTCTTCCATTCTTCTTTCCCTCAATCCCTCTAAATTCCTTAGCTATATTACGCTATTACCCCTTCTTTAATCAATTCTTCCCTAATTTTTTTCTTTGTATGGAATTCTGTATCGTCCTTACGCATAAGCCTTTTTGCGAGCATTATTCCGGGGGTAATTATACCCAGCGCTAAAGCACATGAGCCGATGTTTGCAATAATGGATTTCCTCTTTAATTTCTTTAATTTTGCAAAGAACTGTTCAGAGGTCTCTCCTTGTTTAATTGCAGTTTTGTACTGCACGTATAGTTCCTCTATCTTGTTATTTATCCCCTCTACCTCTTTAAGGTCGATATATTTTCTTGTATCTATTTTACCTGTTTTCTTATATGTTTCTATTACATTGCCTGCACCTTGTGCAGAAGTTTGTTTTGCAGCTTTTACGGTTAAATTTTCAGGGTTTTTATGCAGAAATTCATACAAATTTTCCTTTGAAGTATTAGCGGTTTTAAAGTCTTTTATACTCTTTTCAACAGAGCCGTCTTCAAATGCTTTCTTCAACTCTCCGCCTTCAATTACTCTTGCATCGAGTTCTATTGATTTATTGTATTTTTCTTTTGTTTTCTTTTCCACGGCAGACTGAATCTTTGCACCTGCAAAGTACAAGAATATCCAGGCAGCAGCTTCTTTTATGGAATATCCGATAAATTCCTGCGGAGACCTTGAATCTTTCAGCCTTTCGCATGTTATCGCACCTTCCAATATCCACATATTTCTTGTCGGAGAAAACGCAAAATACTCAACCATAGGACCAATCCCTTTAAATGCGGGATTCGCTGTGTTATCAGATTCTTTGGCGGAGTTTTCTTCTGCTTGTTGTTTTTTCTCCTCAGCAATTTTCTTCTGATTATATTCATTGATAAGGTTTTGTCTAATCTGTTTTTCTGTATAATTTTGCTTAAATTTTGTCAGCATAATATAGCCCGCAATTGTCAGGACTGTGGAAAAAACAAACCTTGTAGAAACAGTATTTTTAAATAAACCCTGTTTTTTTTCGATTTTTTCAAGGCTTTTTCTGACATTATCATCAGGGGCATATTCTTTTGTTTTTTTGAATATATCTTTGTCTTCTAAATTTCTGGGGTCGACTTGCGAATCTAAGCCTAATGCTTTAAAAACGGTATTATTATATAACCATTTTAGAGACGGAATTCCGAGTAACCATATTAATGAAGTACCGGCTTCGTCTATAAATCTGTCTTTGCCTTCTTCCTTACCAGTAACTAACGAACCAGCTGTCATGCCGGCTATACCGGTTAAATCTTTTACGGCAAGAGGTACGAGGGAGTTTGAGTTTCCTAATTTAGAGAAAATTTTGGCTGCACTGACTATCATACTACAACCCCCACCGTAAATTCATGAGCTTTTTACTATATTTATTATTTATCATTTCGACCTTCCTTCCTTTTTAAATCTATAAAAAAATAAAATTGCCAATTTGTAACAAAAGATTTACAATAACCAGCCTATCATTACAAAAAAGAAGCCTCTCGATATCGGAGAAGCTTCTTTTAAAACAAAACTTAAATCTAACCTACCAACTCAGTATCGTCAGATTCAGAAGCTTTCACCATAATAGCGTGTTCTACGGAATTTTCTTTTTTATAAGAACCATCCTGAACAACTTCTTCGAATCCGAACTCATCTCGGGCCTTTTTCATTTGTGTTTCATCAACTAGCTTTTTAGCCAGCTCAGCGATTTCGTATACCAGCTTATACCTGTTATCCGTTTTTTCGTTTAATTCCCATGCTACTTTTATAATTTGATCCATCTTTACCTCTGTGATTAAGATATCAACAATTATTTACAATTGTATACCTAAAAAAATTTTTTGTAAAGTGGGTAAAAATCGTTTGATAGCTTGATTTCTAAAACTTTGTTAGGATTTTTTGATTAATAAAACTTAATAAATAGAGGATGCGGAAAAATTTGTTAATTGCCGATTATTCCATTAGTGTTGTCATAAGAATCGGCTCATCTTCAGTTGCAAGAACGGTATGTTCAAAGTGTGCGGAAGGCATCCTGTCTTTTGTTATTACGCCCCAATTATCATCTTCAACAAAAACATCATCTCCGCCAAGATTTAGCATGGGTTCAATTGCGATAACATAACCGGATTTTATAAGCGTTTTATCTCCGACCCTGTAATTGAATAAAAACGGGTCTTCATGCATAATATGCCCGACTCCGTGTCCGCCGTATTGACGAACAATACCCATTTTATAAGAGTTTGCTACATCTTCTATTGCACCGGAAATATCATCGAGAACATTTCCTGCTCTCATTTTGGAAATACCTGCAAAAAGAGCTTCTTCCGTAGCTTTCATCAGGCGTTGTTTTTCTTCGGAGATTTTACCTACCGCATAAGACCATGCGCTGTCCCCTACCATACCGCCATAAGTTGCACCAACATCAATTGCAATAATATCGCCTTCTTTGAGGATTTCTTTTTCGTTAGGAATCCCGTGAACGACTTTTTCGTTTATTGAAGCACAGATGCTTGCAGGAAAACCGTTGTAACCGAGAAATGTTGGAATAGCTTTGTTTTCCTTAATTACGCTCATAGCAATTGCATCCAGTTCTTTTGTAGAAATTCCGGGTTCAACAACTTCTCTCATCTTTTTGTGAACCAGAGCCACTATATGTCCTGCGTGGCGCATTCTTTTTATTTCATCACGAGATTTTCTGTTAATCATAAACACCCTAAAAATCAAAACAGAGCCTAGATGGCTCTTTAAATTCTTATAAATTACCCCCAAGCGAATTCGAATCGCTGTCTACACCGTGAAAGGGTGTTGTCCTAGGCCTCTAGACGATGGGGGCTTGACTCGACAAACTCTATCTTAACAAATCAATCTTTATTGTCAAGAGTTTTGGAATTGGTACATTAAGAGTTTGCAGGAAAAACTAGAGTTTTTCCTGCAAACTCTGGGGAACGGTTTCTAGTAAAGCAAATCCAAGACAGTGAGAACTGCTTTTGCGAAGAAAAACACATAGGCAAATTTCATGCCGATAACCAAGCAAGTTCGAAAAATTGTTTTCCTATTTACTTCCAAACTTGTAGTATTAAGTACAATCTGTTTTACATTTGCCCCTCGACTTTTTCCGCAAATTCTAAATATTAAGAAATATTAACGCAAGTTTTGCTTAATATTAGTGATTTTGAATGATTTTTCGATTTTTCCGCAGATTCAAAATGTCAATTTTTACAAAGAGGTGTTTTATTATATATATGGAAATATCTCCAATTTACATTCAAACTAAAGCAAATTATACTAAACCTGCGTTTGGCTCTATTGCGACAGGACTGGCAACATCTAAACTCAGGCCGGAGCTTCGAGGGAATTTTACTTATTTTGGCAGATATTTCTATGACATGGACAGACTTGTGGATAAGGCAATTAAGCTTCAGGCAAGGGGAGATGCTCCATTGGAAATATTAGTTTGCGGATGCTCTGACGGAACAAAAGCTTTGGAATTTCAAATGGGGTTTATAAAACGATATAAAGAACTCGGCAAGAGTTTGGAGGAGTTGCCTAAAATAAGAGCTTTTGATATGAATGCAGATATGGTTAATCTTGCAAAAAACGGCAGAATAAATGTCTCAAACAGAGAAATTGTAAATTTGCATAGTATGCACCCTAATTTATTTAAGGAGTTCTTTATAAAAGAAATGCCCTTATTGGATGTTCTAAACAACGATATCAAATTTAT
Organism: uncultured cyanobacterium; assembly: GCA_945487905.1. Taxonomy (GTDB): domain Bacteria; phylum Cyanobacteriota; class Vampirovibrionia; order Gastranaerophilales; family Gastranaerophilaceae; genus CAG-196. The sequence continues at coordinate 14,978 of CALYTW010000008.1, read as the reverse complement.
GGAAGATTCTTTAAATACAAAATATATGACTTCTTTTCAATATAATCCGGAATGGTTGGGAAAAATAGATTTTTATCAAAGCGATTTATTAACAGAACTGCAAAAAATGAATCAAGACAAGTATAGATTTGTGTCATGCGAGAATGTGGCAATATATTTACCAAGTCATGAACAAAGACTTGTAGCCGAACTTTTAGATAAAAATCTGCGTCCGGGAAGTCAAGTGATAGTCGGAGACAGAGATGTACATTTTACCGAATTTGTAAGCGATGAGATGCTTAAATCGGCAATCCCGAATGTTACAAGTGAAGATAAAATTAAATTCTGGAAGCTAGGACTTTTGACAAAACCTAACGAAATGGTAAAAACACTCTGTTCTCTGCGTTTTAAGAAAAACCCTATTATTTCTGATGATCAGTGTGTTTATGAGAAACTTTGTAATCCTGGATACATGAATTTTTATCAAAAACCAAAACAGTAATTTATAATATTCCTAATTCGCCCCTTATGTGTTATAATAAATAAGAAAATTAGGAGAGTATATGTCTGTATTATCTAAATCTGTTTACGTATTTTCTGCGATAGATGCTTTTGTAACTGCGTTTGTTGCTTACATAAGTTTTGCTATTATTGCACCTACACCAAAAAGTCTGCTTGCAATTATATTTATTATGACGGCTGTTATGCTTATTATGCTTAACGCAAAGGGATTTTATCAGCCGAGGATATACGGGTTTAAGGATATTTATAAATTATTTGAAGGAATTGTTATTGCCTGTTTTTTGTCAGGAGTGTTTATGATTCCTATTTTGCACGGTTATGCTGCGGTGCTTTTATTATATGATATAGGACTGATTTTTATTGCGATTCTGCTGTCAAGAACGGTTTATGCACTTTATAAGAGATTTGTTAAGCCTGTAAAAAACATTTTGATTGTCGGTGCCGGTCAGGACGGAAAATTTATAGCTGAAGAAATTCAATCCAGACCGGAGCTGGGTATGAAGGTTGTAGGTTTTCTTGATGATAATATGAACACGATTGAGGAGGAAGATTCAACGATTCCTATTTTAGGCTTAACTTATGATTCCGAAGCTGTAATAAAAGACAACAATGTTGACATTGTAATTATTGCAGTCAAATCACGCATGGACTCTAATATACTTACGGATTTGGCAAAAGGAATTCCTTTAGGAGTCAAGGTCTGGAGAATGCCTACTTTTTACGCACATATTGCAAAAAAACTTTTTATTTCAAAAATGTCTGTAAACTGGCTTTTCTACGATTATGTAAAACCAAAACATATTATGTATTCTCATATAAAGCGAATTTTGGATAAACTTGCGGCTCTTTCGATTTTGATTTTAACGCTTCCTATTACGCTAATTGCAATGTTAGGAATAAAAATATCCGATTTTGGGCCTGTATTTTATACGCAGACAAGAATAGGAAAATTTGGCAAGCCGTTTAAGATGGTAAAATTCAGAACCATGTATCAAGATAAAGTTGATGAAAGTTTTGATGATGATTTGGTTGAGGTCGGACACGATGATAAGCGTGTAATGACCTTCTGCAAATGGATTCGCAAGTTCCATGTAGATGATATTCCTCAAATGTTAAATATATTAAAGGGCGAAATGAGTTTAATAGGGCCTCGACCTGTCAGAGAAGATGTGTATGATGAAAACAGGGATAATATTTCATACTGGGAATGTCGTAACTGGGTTCGCCCCGGTTGGACAGGCTGGCAGCAGGTTAATGTAAACGACCCGATTCCAGAGGAAAGACTCAGATACGATTTGTATTATGTAAAGCACCGCACCTTGATTTGGGATATTGTCATATTTTTCCAATACCTTGCGAAACTCCTCAGTGGTAAATGCAGATAGGGGCAGGTTAATAAAATTCATTATTATTCATAACCAATCATGATTAATCGTCCATGTACCTGTAATCTAACAAACTTCCTTCATAGTTGGTTTCGTTGTCATAAAACATTGACATGTTGTTCACTATACGATTTCTGTCGGCGATTTTTTGTTTTTCCACATCTGATTCTGTCCCGTAGGCTTGAATTTCCTGATTAGTAACTTTTCCGTCATGGTTTTTGTCTATGTCATCAAAATGCGAAAGCACAGTTTCCTGCAAAGATGTCATTCCTGAACTGCCTGCAAGAGCCATAATTTGTTCTCTTGTAAGACCTTGTGTCGCCATTCTTCCCATTAAATCCTGAATTTCTGAGGCTGATATTATTCCGTCTTTGTCGGTGTCTATCGAATTAAAATTAGTTGTCATATAAGAAGCAAATGTTGTATTACCGCCGTTTTTAATAAAATCCGTGCTTGAAAGTGCGTTCGTAAGGCTTTCCAAAGTCAATCCGTCGCTGTATTGGCTTGACAGCTGTGCAAATGCATTTGTAAAACCTGCGTTTATTCCGCTGAACATTGAGGTACCGTCTAATCTTTTGCCCATAACAAACCTCCTTATGGTTATAATTTGCGCTACCCATAGTTTAATAATATTTTAGCAAAAATCAACCCTTCGTTTAGTGGAAATTGGAAAAAATTAAATAAGTCATTAAATCAGTATTTCATTACGTAATTTTCTTCAATAAGTCTTGATGTACATCCGAGACCGTTATATGTGCCTGACTTGCATCCGTAGGTAGAATCAGTTCCTGTCCATACAGGATTGTTGGAGACTTTATTCAAAAAGCTTGCAGTTAAAGAACCATAAGGATAAAGCACTCCGTTACCGCCGAGTACAAACGCAAAGACATCTCTGCCATACTGATTTGGAGATTCTGCTCCGTTTACATCGATATATATTCCTGAGGTTTTTGTGTTAGCACCTGCACCAACAGCTACTGCTTGAGCTTCAGTTTGTGAATTATCGGCTCCGCCGGTAAAGAAGATTACTGCTCCGGAATTCGATTTTATTGCAGAAATAAACGAAAAATCAGTTACGGCACTTCCTTGGATATTCTTCATCACTCCTTTTCCGGTATATCCCAGGCCGGAAAAAGATGTTGAATTAGAAGAAATTTTAGAATATTTGGCATAAGCTTGATTTATTCCGGAGGCATTGCTTGAAGAAATAGCTGTACCTAATTCCGTATCTTCCAAATCAACCATATTTTCTCTTGAAAGCATCATCCCAAATATATTTTCATATTCCGAAACTGCTGCAGCAAGTTTTGCTGCATGTGTTTTATTGTGAACTCCTGACATAAATGTAGGCAGAGACAATGCAGAAATTACACCTATTATACCCAAGGCAATCAGAACTTCTGCCAAAGTAAATCCTAATTTTTTCATATTCAACTCCCTTTCATTATGAATGCATTATATCATATCGAAATATCACTGGCAATATTAATATATCGACGAAAATGAAACGAAAAAGTCGGAGATAACCCCTATAAGCATAGGTAAAATCCATATCATGATTGCAGCTCCGAATACCGGTTTAAAAAGGAAACTCAGTTGAAAGACGTTAACCTGTGGAGCTGTTTTTGAGATTACACCTAAGATTATATCCTGACCTAATGTTGCAAGTAAAACAGGAGAGGCAATTTGTAAACCCATATATAAAACATTAGATGTGGTTCTAACCAAATAGTCAAGGTTTATTATTTGTTCAAGCGGAATTTGCACCGCATAAATGGGGAAAATAGTAAAGCTTCGCATAAAAGCATTAAAAAGCCAGTAAAAGCCTCCGATCTGCATAAATATACAAAGCCCCAAAAGTGTAATCATTCTGCTTAATATAGATGTTTGTGAGTTAGTTGAAGGATCCATAACCATTGCAGAAGAAAGCCCCATTTGAGTATTAATCATATCTCCGCCTGCTTCAATAGCAAGAACGATAATTTGAGCAATATAGCCTATTATTGCACCAACGGCAAAATTCAAAATCCAAAGCAGGATAGGAGAAACCTCCTTTGGAGGCACTCCGGGGTTTACAAGCGGGGTTATCATTAAAGTAAGTATAAGTGCAAGCGCAAGTTTTACCGTTGTATTTATTTCTTTTCTGTTAAAAACCGGAGCAAATCTTATAAAACCTATTAAACGTGCAAAGACAATGAATCCCGCAGAAAAATAGCGTTCAAATTCAGGAAATAATATTGCAATTTGTCTAATAAGTTCGTCCATTTATTTATTCTCGATTAAGGGAGGTTCATCAAGCGTAAATTCAAAATCATCCGTCGGGGGGTCAATTGTTAACACTTCAAAACCACCAGGTGCATTAACTTTTGTTTCAAGTTCGCCAACATACACTTCAAATAAAGCAAGCTGTTTATTATTTTTCAGCAAACAAAACCTTGTATTTCCATGTTTTAAAGGGTGTACTATCAGCGTTTTTTTATCATTAGCTACGGTAACAAGCGGATATACGTCAATAAGTGTGTTGTCCTCTATATTAATATCCGTGAGTTTTCCGTCAGACATAATAACACAATCTTCGTATGCCTGAGCGGAAAGTGTTGTTAGTGGTATTAAAATTAATGGTAAGAGTTTTTTAATCATATAAGTTACTTATATTACTTATCGTCCTATGATTTTATTTGTTTCAACAAAGTTCGGTTTCGGCATCGGAGTCCGAGGTGCTGTATCGTATCTTAGCTTTTGCTGTTTGTCTATATAAGGAACTTTCCCCGGATTACGCATAATTTCTTTTGCTCCGGGCATGTTCATCTTATCCGCCTTCATTTCATTATCAAAAGGTTTTGTGTATTTATAATAATCAGCAGGAAGCACATAATTTTCACTTTTTGAAATACCGTTAAAAGCAAGTGCTGTACCTTCTTGAAATAAGTTCGTTAAAAGTTTTATGAATCCGAAACCGCCGATAATGATTACCAAAAATACCGCAAAGATTTTAGGTGCTGCCGCAATCGTTTGCTCTTGTACCTGTGTAACAGCTTGCAAAATACCAACAACCAAACCTATTGCCGCAGCTGTTAATACACACGGCATTGAGATTGAAAGCATTACCATAAAGCCTTTTGCTAAATATTCAGTTAACATTTCCATAAATCTATATTCCTTTTAAAATAAATTTGCCGTTATTGCATCAATTATAGCTTTGCACCAACCCTTGAACGATTAATGCCCAGCCGTCAACTGCAATAAATATCAACAACTTAAACGGCAAAGAAATAATCGTTGGAGATAACATAAACATACCAAGAGCAAGAAGTATATTTGCGACAACCAAATCCAAAACAATGAATGGAACAAAGACTATAAAACCGATTTCGAAAGCAACCTTCAATTCACTCAAAATATAGGCCGGAGCTACTTCCCAAATTGTAATGTCTTCCGGAGATTTCGGAGGAGCCTTCCTTCTGAGTTCAACGAAAAATGACAAATCGGATTCTCGTGTCTGCTTCATCATAAATTCTTTCAAAGGTTTTGAGCCCTCATCTATTGTCAAAATCAAATTTCCGCTTTTTTGATAGGGAATAGAACCTTTTTCATACATTTGCTGAAAAACGCCACCCATAGTGTAGAAGGTCAATATCATGCACAAACCTATTGTAACAATTGAAGGCGGTACTTGTACGCCCATTGCTGTTTTTAAAAGAGAAAACACTATCGTAAATCTTAAAAAGCACGTCATACAGCAAAAGACAAACGGTATGAGCGAAAATAACGTCATAACCGTAAGCATTTGTAAAACCGGATTCATATCCTGAAGCACATTATTCATGTTTAAGTTCCTTCTATCCTCTTATTTTTTCTGCCAAACTCTTTATTACCGAGTTATAACCGTTTTTTCTTACAGTGAAAGCACCTGTTTCAAAATTGTTTTGATTATTTGATGAAAAATTTTCGGCAATAGTGCTGTTAAGTGTATTGTGTTCATCAAGCTTTGAAATAAGCGTTGTTCTGTCAATGTCTCCTGCGATTAAAAATTTTTCTCCGCCGGCTTCTATCACATAAAGGGTTTTTCTGGTCGTCAAAGATAAAGTATCAATTACTTTTAAACCGTTAGTTTTAGCCGATTTTTTAATACCACAGCCCGTTGTATGCTTAAACACAAGCAGGGCAAACATCATTACCCCGACCATAGCAAGCATATATACGATAAAATTACTTAAATATCCCATATTTGAATCTCCTGAGATTTAGCAAAATTGCTTCTCTATTATTTTTAATTTCCACTTTTTCAAAGTCAATTATTGTTTCTGTTCCTCGTCTTCGACTTCAAAATCGCTGTAATCAAAATTGTCCTCCGGATGTCCTTCTTCTTCTGAAGACTGCTCCTGATAACCCGAAGATTCAAAACTTCCGCCGGAAGGATTTTCAGAATCATTAACATTCTGTATTCTTACTCCGAATCTGTCGTTTATGATTACCAACTCTCCGTTAGCAACGGTTTTTCCGCCGACTCTCAGGTTAATTTTGTTGTCATAAACGGAGCATAAATCAACAATCAAGCCTTCTTCAATGCTTTTCAGTTCTCCAAGGGTAACTTTTACCTTGTTAAATTCTGCTGACATATCAACCTGAATGCTATCCCATAAATTAGTGTTATTTGCGTCCATTTCTCCTCCTCCGGACATATCGTAAGGTTCAATTATATTTGTATTAGGTTTTACTTTAAATTTTTGTATAATGTTTTCACAAACAAGAGTCATTTCAGACGAATTGCTGTTTTCAAAAACGACAATATCCCCGACATCCAGACGTTTAATTTCTGCAAGAGGAAATACCATTGTTCCCAATATTAAATCAACTTCTGTCTGACATTCCGTAAAATCTTCATCTTTAAATTTCTGCACAGAAGTATCGATTTGCTTAGGTTTAAGTATATCTTTTGGAACTGAAATAATGAATTTTGCCGCACTTCCAGATATTTCGCTTTTTACAAAGTACGTTAAATGAAGAATTTCTGCATACCTTCTGTTTGGTTCAATGGTAAAATTCGGAGCAAGCGATTCGTATAGAAAATCGTTAAAAGCTGTAATAATTCTTGCTTCAAGCTCTGTAACCTCTGTTAACTCAAACCGCTTGTTGTTTTTACCTAAAACTTTATCCAAGATAACATTTATTGCATCCTGTGAAATTCTTATGTAAACATCATTTTTTGAATTTATTTTTACTTTTGTAACAAAAAATGTTTCATTTTGAGAAAGTACGTTCATGTTTGTACTTACGGATTCAAGTTTATATTCAAATCCGTCAAAAAAGAATTCATTACTGCAATTCTTGACAATCGGCGTGAATACCGAATCATACCAAGAATATTCTTTATATAAATCATCAAAAAATATTGAATTAATCATACTTTTAATTTCGGAGTTTTTTGATTAAACCCTATTTACCCCCTCATACCATTACACATAGCTATCATATCGATTTTGTCAACTTTACACATCATCTGTTTATATGAGGGATGTTTCTGTTTTCCAAAAACTTAGTAAAAAAAGCTGTTTTTCAAGTAATAATGTCATAATGTAAAGTTTTGTAAATCTTTTTTGCAAAACATTAAAGATTTTTGGATTTGTGCCGATATAAAAAGTATATACTTATAAGAGGTGTGTCATGTCGAATTTTACAGTCAACGGAGTATACTCCTATACAAGCTCGAATATTTACTCCTATTTAGGTCGTGTTCCTGCAAACGAAACGACTTTGAAGAGAGCATTTGACGAGTTTAATGTTACCCCGACAGGAAACAAAGATGACTTAGAAAAATTAGACAAGGCTATGTATGCTGAGTATTCCGAGCAGGTGCAGAATCAAATTGAGAACCAGAACGGACAAAAAGTCGTTCCGTGGGCCGGTTTGATGGCACAGATAGGTGTTCGAGCAACCGGCGACTATGAAAAGGACTACACTGCTTTTAACAATGCAATTCAACTTCTTAGCCAGAGCGCAATTGACGGTCAGGCAATGGCGTATTTTGCAGGGTTAAAAAGCGAAGCGTCCAAATTATTCAATCAAGGACAGCCAAAAGAAGCTCAGCCCATAACCTTTGAAGTTTACAAAGCACAGTTTTTATCGTAAACTTCTTTCACGCATATTTTTGATATTCTCCTTGTGTTATAATTGGCATAAGGAGAATTTTTTATGAACATACTTGTAACTGGTGCATCCAGAGGGATTGGGAAAGCTATTTGCGAAATTCTGGGCGATAATATTTATGCGGCAGCAAGAAGTGAAGACCTTTTGTCATCGTACGAGAATTACTGCGTTTGTGACCTATCAACATTTGAAGGAATTGAAAAACTTGGAAACTATATTGTAGAAAACCAAATTGATGTTTTAATCAATAATGCCGGCGGTTATATATATTCTCCGATTGAAGAAATGAATTTTGCACAAATAGAAACTATAACAAGACTCGATTTGATTGCACCTTTGTATCTGATTGCAAAGGCAGTTCCCTACATGAAAGAAAAGAAAAACGGAAGAATTATAAATATAGGTTCTATAAGCGGGGTAATGGGCGAAGCCTATGCCAGTGCATATTCTTCTGCAAAATCAGGACTTATAGGTGCTACAAAAGCCCTTGCTTTAGAGCTTGCACCATACGGAATAACAGTTAATACCATTAACCCCGGATGGGTTGATACGGAAATGGGTAATACATCCGTCATTGAGGGCGGTTTTTCTAAAGAAGAAATGATAGAATGTATTCCACAAAAGCGTTTTGTTTCTTCGCAAGAGATTGCAGGAATGGTTAAATATCTTATCTCCGAACCGGCAAGAGGAGTTACGGGACAAGCAATAAACCTTTGTGCCGGCTTAACTTGCGGATGTTGATTTGACTTTACATCGTCATAACGGTAAAATGAGGCACACGGAAAAATTAATATATAAATAATGAAAGGAAACAAGCTCTAAGTTGTAAAATGAAAAAATTTTCACTCATTAAACTTTATTTTATTTTCGTAAAAGTCGGAGCAATCTTGTTGGGCGGAGGGTATGTTATACTGCCGATATTGAATTCCGAGTTGTGTGAAAAAAGAGATTTAATTAAAGAAAACGAGCTTACGGATTATTTTGCACTTTCTCAATCTCTGCCCGGTATGATAGCAACTAATATATCAATATTTACCGGATATAAAATTCGTGGTGCATTAGGTGCAATTACTGCAATGCTCGGGACTGTAACCGCACCTGTTATAAGCATAATAATATTGGCTTCTTTTCTTGAATGCATTGCCGGAAACTCATATATAACCGGCACTTTCCGTGGTATAGGAGTGGCGGTAACAGCGCTTATATTTTTAACAACAAGGGAAATATGGCAAAAATCAAACAGAGACGGCTTTTTTTATTTTATACTTGCAGTTGCGCTTGTAGGATTACTTTATATAAAAGCCTCTCCTGCTGTGGTTATTGTATTTTGTTCAATGCTGGGTGTTTTAATAAAGCGGATAAAACGGTACAGGAGGATTGATTAGTGATACAACTTCTTGTATATGAGTTTTTTAAAATAGGATTATTTTCATTTGGCGGAGGTTATGCAACAATTCCTTTTTTATACGATATATCGATTCGATATAATTGGTACAGTTTGCGTGAATTAACCAATATGATTGCTGTTGCATCAATAACCCCCGGCCCTGTGGGTGTAAATACTGCAACTTATGCCGGATTAAAGACGGCAGGTATTGCGGGTGCTTTATTTGCCACTTTTTCTGAAATACTGCCCTCATTAATTTTAGTAATTATTGTTTCAAAAATTTTGAAAAAGTTTAGCGATAACTTTTATGTAAAATCGGTAATAGATACCTTAAAACCTGTATGCTGCGCTTTGCTTTTGTCCGTTGGAGCAGGTTTAATAATGCCCGAAATCGGGAGTATAAAATTTATGCTGTTACTTGGGGTGTTTTTAATTATAAGTTTTAAAAGCAAAAAAGACCCGATTTTCTACATTTTACTTGGCGGAATTGCCGGAATTTTGAATGTATTAATTCAAAAGCTTGATTTATCAGCGTGTTTAATGTAGGATTGTTGAGAGGTAGCACTTCGCTCCTCCGATGGAATTGAAAATTAAATATGGCAAGCAGGTAGACATTACGTTAACTGTAATATATACTTTCGGGATGTAGCGCAGCTTGGTAGCGCACTTCGCTTGGGACGAAGGGGTCGCACGTTCGAATCGTGTCATCCCGACCATTTGTAAAGAGTTTGTAGAAATACGAACTCTTTTTTTGTTGGCTTGTAAAGCAAACAACGTGAATCCGCTGATAGTCAAGTCAGCAGAGGTGGAGGCGGAGGGTCGGATGGCTAGAGCTATAGAGGGTCAGCATATTAAAAACCACGCTTTCATACATCCGTACCTCTTATAATCCTACCCTTGTTATAAAAAAGCCCCAAAATGGGGCTGAAAACTTTGTAAGATGTAAGATAGTTATATAAGAGATATGTGTTTTGCTTGTGAATTATGAACCAACGGCTTTATGCCAGTGCTTCCGTTTTGACGTATTTTGCCGACTTTGACACTATGCCGTAGCAGACCATAGTAAGTCGTGAGTTAAGGGCGAGCATTGTTCGATAGGAATCTGATGAGTGATTCATTGCCGTCATCATATCATCTGCCGATACTTTTGATACCAGTGAATCCGCCTCGTGATTATCAACTTTTTCTTGTGCGTACTTTTCTACTAACAATTTGTCAATAAAATCTCTTGCTCCGATTGCCATAATGCTCTCTCCTATAACTATTTAATAATACTTTTTGCTGACCACCCTATATATAGGGTGTTTTATGTTTTTATATACTGTATATATATAAAGTATTTAAAAAACAAAAAATTGCCTTTTTTGATTTATATATTAAGAAATATTAAGAAAACTTTGAAAAACATTTACATAATTTACACTTGATACATTGTAAAGATTTGTTTTAAGACACTTTAAATGCTTATAGAAAAGTTATATAATTCTGGTATATGTATATCGTCAAGAATCTAAAGGACTATGATTTGTCCCACAAGCAAAGGATTTTTGCAGGCTATATTAAGGATAATGTTGATTCTTTTGTATGTTATGAAAAGATTACTAACTTAACCGCTATGCGTAAATACTTTGCGCCGGACAATGATTTTGAAATTTACTCAACGGCAATTGCAGATCCTGCTATGTTAACCAGAAGGGCAATCGCTGGTTAGGGAATTATTCACTTTTTTTTTCTCTCGTGGTATTCTAATTTGAGAGGATATTATGAAGAAAATTTTAACATTAATTGTATCGGCGCTATTTTTGTCTTGCGGTTATGTATGTGCAAAGCAGGATAAAAAAGTGATTATGCCTGCAATTAATTTTGGCGGAAATAAATACAGTCTGTATTACAGTGCAAAGATTGCCGAAACGGGCGGATATATAAACGAGTACTATAAGCCGAATCAAACTTATGCAGGATGGAACGAATTAATCGGCGTGCATCATTATCCTACAGCTTTTTACCCGATTGACCATGCAAGAGCCTTTAAGGATTTTTTAAATGCATCGGGCGGTCAAGCTTTTTTGGAAATTTATGATGAAGACAATATGGCGATACTTTATTTTACAGTTGTAAGCGACAAAAGACTTCCCATAGTATTGGAGTTTAATGTTTTTAAATACCAAAAGAGTCCGATATGCGGAACTGTAGCGCTTCAATATGCAAAAAGATATCTTTTGAACAACGGGCTTGAGGTAGACGGTTTAAAGCGTGATTTTGCAAACAATGCGCTTAAATATATAAAACGGATTGAAAAGCTTGAAATACCGGATATTGTAACCGTTGAAATCGAAAAGGGGAACTATGTTCATTCGGAAGATTTAGAGAAATTAACCGTAAAAAAAGATGAAGAAATTAAGCCACAAAAGAGCAAAGAAAATGCATCAAAAAAGAATAAGGATAAAAAATCTGATAAAAATAAAACCGTAACAACTGAAGTAACGGAAATTAAGCAAGAACCTGATACTAAGCTTAAAGTTGAAACTGAAATCAGTGATATAACATCGGAAGCTGAAGAGAAAGCCGACACTGAAATTAAAAAAAATGATAGTAGCAGGATTCAGGAAACAAGCGAGGATTCACAGGAAATTTAGATGATAACGGAGAGAGCATGAGAAAAAATATTATAATAATAATAGGAATAATAGTTGCACTTATACTTGGCAGAGCTTTAATTGCATATATGACAAACATAAGTACGAGTAATAAAAAGAAGGCTTCTGCAACACCGGCTGTAACAGTTGCCGAAGTTGAGACAGACAGCGTGCAAAGGCAATTTGAAACTACGGCAAGAGTTGTTGCAAAATACAGAGTCGATGTAATGGCAAGAATAAACGGCTATTTGATAAAGAGTTATTTTAAAGAAGGAGATTATGTAAAAGCCGGACAAATTTTATTTGAAATTGAACCTCAAGAGTATAGATATGCTGCAGACAGAGCAAAGGCAAATTTCGAAAATGCCAAAGCACAGGCAGATTATTATCAAAAACAGCTTGTAAGATATGAGGAACTTGTCAAACAGGATTATGTAGCGAAGTCTGATTATGACAATGTACTTGCACAAAAAAATGCTTATTTTGCACAGGCGGACAGTGCGATGAGTGCATACAGAGATGCACAGAGAAATCTTGCTTATACAACTGTGAAAGCACCTGTAGACGGAAGAATCGGTATAATTGATGTAACCGTAGGCAACTACGTTACGCCTGCAAGTGGAGCTTTGACTACAATCAACAGCTCGAATCCTATGTATGTTACATTCCCGCTTGATTCAAAAGATTTTGCCGAGCTTGTTCAAATAGACGGAAGTGCTAATGTAAACAGAGAAGTGGAATACGTTTTCAGCTCTGGAAAAAAATACAAAATTAAGGGAGTGCAAGATTTTCACGACAATGAAATTGACCAAAGCACGGGTACAATTACCCTAAGAGCAACTTTTGACAATCCTGACGATGAGCTGATTCAGGGAGACTTTGGCAGAATTATAATTTATTCTAATAATAAAGATAATATGCCTATTGTTCCTCAAAGTGCCACTATGGAAAATCAGGAAGGCTTGTATGTATATGTTTTAGACAAAGATAATCTGCCGAGAATGGCATACATAAAGACAATAGGTGCTGTTAATAACAATTGGATAGTATCTGAAGGGATAAACGCAGGAGATAAAATTATTACTACAGGGCTTCAAAAGGTTATTCCGGGGAGCAAAGTCAGAATTATAGAAACTGCTCTTGATAAATCAAAAGATGCAAAAAAAACTAATATTTTTGTAAGAGCATTTAATAAGTTAAAGAGGATATTTAATAAAGGGTAATCATGGCAGGCAATTTATTTATACGCAGACCAAAACTGGCAATAGTAATATCTTTGGCAATAATTCTTGCGGGTATTATATCGTTGACAACGCTTCCGCTGGAAGAATATCCGTCAATAACACCTCCGCAGGTCATAGTTAATGCAACATACAGCGGTGCAAGCGCCGATGTTATAACATCCACAATAGCAGCACCTGTAGAATTACAGCTTAACGGTATTGAGGATATGCTTTATATGACTTCGGAATCCGATAATGGTGCGTATAAGTTGACCATATACTTTGAGGTCGGTTCTGATCCGGATATGAACCTTGTGAATGTTCAAAACCAGCTTCAGCTTGTAACCCCAAGACTGCCTGAGGAAGTTAGGCGTTACGGCTTAACCGTTCGAAAGTCAACCGGAGGTGGTGGCTGTGTATTTATAGCTCTTACATCTCCTAATGAAACCTATGATGCTTTGTATCTTGCAAATTATGCAACAATGTTTATTAAAGACGAGCTTGCACGTACAAAAGGTTGTGCAAGGGTTAATGTGTTTGGTGCAGGCGATTATTCAATGAGAATATGGCTTAAACCTGACAAAATGGCGAGCATGAAGGTTTCGGTGGATGATGTAAAAAATGCCGTTTCTTCTCAAAATGTGCAGACACCTGCAGGTAATATAGGTGTAGAACCTATGGAAACACCGCAGATGATGAAATTTACCTTGAGGACAAAAGGAAGATTAAAGACTGTAGAAGAATTTGAAAATATTATAGTAAAATCAAACCCTGACGGTTCAAACGTAAAAGTTAAAGATATAGCAAGAGTTGAACTAGGGGCTGAAAATTATTCTTCACGCTCTTTAATATCAGGTAAAGATTCTGCAATGATTGCTGTAACACAGCTTCCTGAGGCAAATACAATTGATTTGGTTAACAGAATCAATAAAAAAATGGTTAATCTTAGCAAAAAATTTCCGAAAGACATGGAATATCATGTTCAATATGACGTAACGGAATTCGTCAGAGAATCTATTAAAGAAGTTATTGAAGCTATTATACTTGCTATAATCCTCGTAAGTGCGGTTACATACCTGTTTTTAGGAACGGCAAGGGCAGTTTTTATTCCTTTCTGTGCAATTCCGGTATCTTTAATAGGTGTATTTATATTTATGGCCGGTATAGGTTTTTCAATAAACCTGCTTATCTTATTCGGACTTGTACTTGCAGTGGGGCTTGTTGTTGACGATGCTATCGTTGTTCTGGAAAATACGCAAAGACATATTCAGGAAGGTAAAGATAAGAAAACTGCTACTGAAATTACAATGCAGGAGGTTTTTGGTGCAGTTGTTGCAACTTCTCTTGTCTTAATGGCAGTATTTGTTCCAGTTTCGTTTTTATCTGGTATTACTGGTCAGATGTACAGACAGTTTGCGGTTTGTATTGCAACCTCAATAGGTCTGTCAACTCTCGTTGCGCTTACACTTTCTCCGGCTCTTTGTTCAATAATACTAAAAGACGGGGAAGAAAAGACTGATTTTGAATTTATACAGAAGTTTGAAAACTGGTTTATGGGAATCAGAGACAAGTATCTGGAAATAGTATATTATTTTGTAAGACAACCTAAGAAAACAATTTTGACTCTTGCAGGAATAATATTATTTATTCTTTTAATGTTTAAAATTACCCCGACAGGATTTCTTCCGGATGAAGACAG
>CALYTW010000007.1 GCA_945487905.1 uncultured cyanobacterium | reverse complement strand
ACTTCGGATAAGAGCGATAAACCGAAGTACTTTGCGTTATCAATGTTCCCTTACCCCTCAGGCAAATTGCATATGGGACATGTCAGAAATTACACAATAACTGATGTTATAGCACGTTTCAAAAAAATGAACGGATATAATGTACTTCATCCGATTGGCTGGGACAGCTTTGGTTTACCGGCAGAAAACGCAGCTATGCAGCACAATGCAGATCCTGCAAAATGGACTGACGAAAATATCGCATATATGACAAAACAGCTTAAAATGCTTGGGCTTTCTTATGATTGGGATAGAGAAGTTACCACCTGCAAACCCGATTATTACAAATGGACTCAATGGCTTTTCCTTCAGCTTTACAAAAAAGGTCTTGCTTACAAAAAAGAAGCTGCCGTAAATTGGTGTGACAAATGCGGAACAGTTCTTGCGAATGAGCAGGTTATTGACGGCAAGTGCTGGAGATGCGACAGCGTAGTCGAAAAAAAATATCTTTCACAATGGTTTCTAAAAATTACGGACTATGCCGATGTTTTGCTTAAGGATTTAGACAAGCTTACGGGCTGGGGCGATAACGTAAAAACAATGCAGGCAAATTGGATTGGCAAATCCGAAGGTGCTTTATTAAGATTTAAAGTCAAAGAAATTGAAGGACTGGAAGTGCCTGTATATACGACAAGACCTGATACGGTATACGGTATAACTTATTTGGTTGTAGCCCCCGAGTATAAAGATATTGAAAAACTTACAACCCCTGAAAACAAAGATGCAGTAGAGGAATACAGAGCTAATGCACGAAAAATGTCGGAAATCGAAAGACTTTCCACTGACAGACCAAAAACAGGCGTTCCTCTCGGAACTCATTGTATCAATCCTTTTAACGGCGAAGAATTTCCGCTTTGGACGGCAGATTATGCTCTTGCAGAATATGGGACAGGAGCTGTTATGGCAGTTCCGACACACGATACAAGAGACTTTGCCTTTGCAAAGAAATATAATTTGCCGAAGAAGGTGGTTATTCAAAATTCTGAAAATCCTTCAGATTGTACAGAAGAAGCATATACAGAAGAAGGTGTTTTATTAAATTCCAATGAGTTTAACGGTATGAAAAACACGGAAGCAAAACGTGCAATTACTCAAAAAGCTGTTGACGGTGGTTTTGGGGAATTTAAAACACAATACCGGCTTAGAGATTGGCTGATATCACGTCAAAGGTATTGGGGCGCACCCATTCCGATTGTTTATTGCGACACATGCGGGGTTGTTCCGGAAAAAGAAGAAAATTTACCTGTAATGCTTCCGACAGATGTTGATTTTTCTGTCATCGGAAAATCTCCCATTACAACGTCCCCTACGTTTAAAGACACCATTTGTCCTATATGCGGAGGTCACGCTGTCAGAGAAATGGATACAATGGATACCTTTATTTGCTCAAGCTGGTATTATCTGAGATATTCCGATGCAAAAAATGATAAAGAATGTTTTAATAAAGATAAAGTAAATCATTGGCTTCCCGTTGACCAGTATGTAGGCGGTATTGAACACGCAATTTTGCATCTTTTATATTCAAGGTTTTTTACAAAAGCTCTCAAAGACTGCGGGCTTTTGGACTTTGATGAACCGTTTAAAAATCTTTTAACACAAGGTATGGTGCTGAAAGACGGTGCGAAGATGTCAAAATCAAAAGGAAATACTGTCGATCCTGATGAAATATTCGAAAACTACGGAGCTGATACGGCAAGATTATTTATTCTTTCGGATTCTCCGCCGGCAAGGGATTTTGACTGGTCAGATGCAGGTGTGGAAGGCTGTTATAAGTTTCTCAACAGGGTTTGGAGACTTCTCTGGATGAATCAAGCGAATACGGATTTGCATGTTGACGAAAAAGCTGTAAAGGCTACCACAAAAGAGAATGACGACCTTGTTCGTACCGTTCATATGCAGATTAAAGGCATAACTAACGATATTACCAATGAATTTCAGTTTAACACTGTAATATCAAAATATCGAGAGCTTGTTAATGCTATATATGATTGGGTTAATAAAAATAACTTTGTATCTGATGAAAATAAACAGGTATACAGCTTTGCTGTAAAATCCTTATTGAAACTCATGTCTCCCGTAGCGGTTCATTTGACGGAGGAAGCTTGGCACGAGCTTGGAGGAGAAGGCTCTGTTCATGAACAGCCATGGTGCGAGTGGGATGAAAATTTGTCAAGAGCAAGCAAAATTACGCTTGTTATACAGGTTAACGGAAAAGTAAAGGACAAAATTGAAGCTGATGCAGAAGCAAAAGACGATGAGCTGAAAGCAATTGCACTCGAAAGTTCTAAAGTCAAGGAATTAACCGAAGTCAAAGAAATTGTCAAAATAATAGTTGTTCCAAAAAAACTTGTAAATATAGTTGTAAGCTAGTTGGAAATAAACGAAGGGCGGGATTGTGAAACAATCCCGCCCTTCGTTTAAGGTTTATTTAATAACCTTTGTCATCCTGAGGGTTTTTCTTTTTTTTGTCATCCTGAGGGAGTGAAACGACCGAAGGATCTCTTTAAAGTTTACGAGATTCTTCGGGGGTAAATAAAACTTCGCTCAGAATGACGTGGGGGCTGAGAATGACGGGGAAAAGGTTTATATGTTAGTGGTTTACTTACCGCCGAGTCTTGAATATTCTTCGATGATAGCATCAACAAATGCTCTAAATGAAACCATAAGCGCACTTTTGCAAATACCAGTCGACTCTTCCCACGCATACTGGACTACGCCTTGATAATTTTGATTTTGTTGCAGATACTCAGCACCTGCTAGACAAGCATGCTGCGAGCTCACACTCGCCGATGGTGGGAAATGGCTCCATGCTTCTACTATATTCCCTGTTGCTTGTTCAAGGATACCTTTCTTATACCCTGTCTTTGACAAAGCATTCACAACTAATTCTCCTAGCAGGCTCAATCTTTCTTTGAGTAATGATAAATTACAGTTAACTATGTCATCATATATGAGAGAGATAGCTGCATTATTATTGTATAAAAGACTGAAATCGTAATCTGTTATTTGGGTATTATTTTCTGTACCATTAGTACCCCAAACTTCCAAGCACCAAGATTCATCACCTTCAGCGAAATTAACATCATTCATTGATTTCTTGACATTGATGGTAATTTCTTTTGTACCGACTTCGACTCCGTTGACCATAACTTTTACTTTAATTATTGCAGGACCGTCTGTAGTTCCGGGAGTGAACGTAATTTCGCCTGTACCAGCATTAATTGTTGCAGTAGAACCGGTATCACTGACAACGCTTACAATACCATAAGTAATTTGGTTAGTAGTAGAGCTTTCCAAGGGGGGTTCTAACGGGTCATTCGGGTCTTTTGTTATTGTAGCCGTACAAGAGAAAGATTGAGGAGAACCGCCGACTCTAAATGTCGGAACAGTAACGTTGTGCCATTTAGCTGTATAGCTTGACGGTTCAACCTTAAGAACGATTTCTCCTGAGTTAACCATGCTTTTGTATTTATCGTTGATTTTATCAATTTTGCTGTCTATAACAGTTTTTGATACAAGCTTATTTATGGCTGTTTTGTAATCCATTCCGCTAAATTGAGTTTTAATAAAGGTGTTAAGCTTTTCGTTTCCGAGTGCCCAAACCGCATCGAGATAAGCTATTGCAGCAGTTCTTACTGCAGCTAATGCACCATTGTCTGCAAGAACCTGTACGTTGTTATACAAATCTTCAATCGGAGAGTCGGAACTTCCTACACCGAGACCATCTTTAAATTCGGCATAATTATTGATAATAAGTTCTATCATTTTATTTACAATAGCAGTATCATTATTTTCGATTTCGCCACTCATGATCATTTGGTAAACGGTTTTGAGAACTGTATTATAAACACCATTTTCTGCAATGTAGTCTACATCAGCCATAGCAAGAGTATTAGCAAATTCTTCGCCAAAAGCATCCTCTAGTGCGTTGTAAAATGCATTATTGAGTGGGGAAGTGCCATACTTGGGTTCTGAAAAATCAGACAAAGTAATCAGCACCTCAAGTGCTTTTCCATATTTAGAGTCTTTAAAATCATTAAGATGACGAGCTACAATCTCAGAGAATGTCATGCCGGAGCAAGTATCGCTTATAAATCCTTGAATAGCTGCATCAAATTCAGACTTAAATTTGTTATAAATATCATCTTTATAACCACTGGTTTTAATTATTTGGTCAGCAAGAACTGCAAGCTGTAAAGAATTTAAGCCATATTCATCATCCCATACAAAAGGTGTTGAAGCGTATCCGTTTCCTCTATTAGATACATTAGGTGATTGTGCATTCGGAAGTGCTGCATTCCCCCCTAAAGCTGCTGAATTGCTTCCTTGTGGATTATTAATAAAAATAGCTGCAGATGCAAAATAAGCAATAATAATCTTATCAACATCGCTCATTATTGACTCTAAATCAGTTTCTGCACCAAGAGTTTTTATATAAGCAGAAAGAAGCGACTGGAATTCATCATCTCCGTTATAAGAGGCAGGAACTTTATTCTGCGTTTTAAGATTATTCAGTATTTTAGTAAATTGAGCTTGACCGTATCCATTAGCTGCTGTTTTAGCGATAGCTGAGTTTAATATATCTTCTAAATCGCCTCTAACTTCAAAGTTTTTGTTTAAGCTGGCAAGAACAGAAGCTTCTACAGAAGCTATCGAAACATACTGTTTTAATTCAGTAGGAATTGAAATATATCCGTATCCTGAAGCAAAAACTTCGTCCAATGCCTGTTTTATTTCAGTATATGCATCAAGTTTTTCCTGCATTTTGTCCATTTCGTTTGAATCTAATGCATTTCTGTTATTCAGTCTTGTGCCTGAAATCTTACCATTAGTCTTTGTATCTAAAGATTTAAAAATCTGTGAAACTTCGTCATTAGTAATATTAATATTTGCATCTTTGATGAAATTTTTAAATTCGCCTTTTGTAAGATAACCGTCTTCATTTGTATCAGCTTCAGCCACAACATCTTCAGCGGTCATATCGTTTTGATAGAGAAAGCTAAAGAATTTTTGTAATGCATTAATCTCGCTTGACATAGTATAGACTCCTTTTCCTTTTTTCCTTGACATGGATTACGGCATTTTTCTTAAAAACTTTAGCATTTTAAGACAAATTGTTACATTCGTTAACAATTTGCTTGTGCAATTTGCTTGTGTTTGGTTAAAGAGGTAAATTTTATACTCTGCCATACATATCTTCGTAACGGATAATGTCTTCTTCAATCAGAGTATTGCCCTTTTGAACTTCTACAATCTTCAAATCTTCTTTGTATGGATTTTGCAGAGAATGAATAGCTTTCACAGGAATATCAACACTGTGGCCTGGGCTTAGTATCAATTCTTTACCCTCAAGGATGACTTTTGCCTTACCTTCAAGTACAACCCAGTGTTCGCTTCTAAAGTTGTGGGACTGAACGGAAAGTTTTTGCCCGGGATTAACGTGAATCATTTTTGTCAAAAATCCTTTCCCCTCGCCCGTAACCGTATAATAACCCCACGGTCTGTACACCGTTTTGTGAATTTTATGAGCAGAGTTGTTCTGCTGTTTTAATTTGTCATAAATCTTCTTGACATCCTGCGATCTGTCGGATTTGCACGCAAGTATAGCATCTTCTGTTTCCACAAGAACTATATCTTCAAGCCCGATTGTTGCAACAAGCTTTGAAGACGAATAAACAAAAGAATTTTTTGAACCTTCATCAAGCACATTCCCAATTTTAACGTTTCCGTTTTCATCTTTCTTGCTGACATCGTATATTGACTTCCAGCTTCCCAAATCATTCCAATCGCTTTTTAATTCAACAAGAGCAATGTTTTCTGATTTTTCCATAATTGCATAATCAATAGAAATTGAAGGCATTTTATCAAATTCCGTAAACGGAATCTCCGAGGTTTTTGTAAAGTCAAAATTTTCGAGTAATTGGTATATTTCAGGAGCATGCTTTTTTACTTCGTCCAACAAAACAGAAGCTTTGAACATAAAAATTCCGCTGTTCCAATAGTAATTTCCGTCATTAAAATATTTTACCGCAGTCTGAGAATCCGGCTTTTCTATAAATTTGCTAACCTTGAATCCGTCAAAAATCTTTTTGTCAGAAGTATTTATGTAGCCGTATCCCGTTTCAGGGTATGAAGGTTTTACACCAAAAGTCACTATATAACCTTCTTCTGCAATCTTTTCCCCATCTTTGACCGTATCAATGAAAGAGGCTGTATCTTTAACAGACTGATCAGAAGGGGTTACAATAATTACAGGGTCGGTTTTTGTAGTATCGGCAATATATTTTGTACCTATAATAATCGCAGGAGCAGTATTTTTAGAAATAGGTTCGGATAACACAACGGTTTTATCCGTAATTGCAGACAATTGATATTTAACACCTGATACGTGTTTTATTCCGGTCATACTGATAATATTCTCTGGAGGCACACATTCTTTTAATCTCAAAAATGCATATTGCAACGGGCTTTCGCTATTTTGGATATTCAACAGCTGCTTCGGGTGCAATTCTCTCGACAATGGCCACAATCTGCTTCCGGAACCGCCTGCTAAAATTAATCCGTACATATTATATACTCTCCCTAAAGCTTTATTCTTAAATTCATTTTACCATGAATTTAAGAATAGGACATCTTATTATTTTTACTTACGAATATGCCGGTCAATCCGACATATTTTTTTTATTCACGTTTTTAGTTAAAACGCTTATAACGCTTAGTCCGACCATAATAAGAAGTAATACAGCAATATAAGCAAAATAATGCTTTATAGCTCCAGTAAAATATGTTGCTATTGCTCCGCCTGCTATTGCAACAGAAGTCAGTATAGCTGTCGTTATTTTTTGAGAAAATCCGGCTTTCAAAAGTTTATGATGAATATGCTCTGCATCCGCTACAAACGGAGATTTTCCTTTCATAATACGTCTAAGGCTTGAATAAGTGATATCCATAATAGGAACAGCCAGCACCATAAACGGAAGTAAAATCGCCAGTGTTGCACCTTTCATTACACCTGCAATTGAAAGAGTTGCAAGCAAAAATCCCGAAAACAAAGCTCCGGAATCTCCCATAAATATTTTTGCAGGATTGAAATTATAAGTTAAAAATGCAAGCATAGAACCTGCAAGAATGAATCCTATCAGCGCTGTAATCGGCTGAGCAGGTGTAACAGAAACCGCAATAAGAGCAAGAGTTATCGAGTTGACTGTAATAACAGAGCCTGCAAGCCCGTCGACACCGTCAATAAAGTTTACTGCATTAGAAATTCCTACAATCCACAATATAGTTATCGGATATGAAAAAATACCCAATTGGAAAGGACTTCCGCCGAACGGGTTAAATATTGTATCAATTTTTACTCCCAATAGGTAAACAATTGTTGCAATAGAAAGTTGAATAATAAGTTTAAATTTTGCATCAAGGTTATAAATATCGTCAATCAAACCTAAAAGAAACATTAAAGAACCGCCTAGCAAAATCCCTGAAAGCAAACTACCATAAGGGTAATAGCTTAATAATACAAGGCAGAGAAATGTCAGTATTGTACTTGACCAAATAGCAATACCACCCAGTCTTGATATCGGATTTGTATGAATTTTCCTTTCATTCGGAAGATCAACCAGTCCTTCTTTTTGAGAAAATTCTATTACAAAAGGAACTATAAATACTCCTATCAAGTATGATACAAATGCTCCTATTATATGTGCCTGCGTAAGTTTGACTATCATTTAAATTTACCCCTAATACAGCGGATGTGCTTCGCAAAGTTTTAGTGCATCCGCTCTTAATTTTGCAAGAATTTCGTCGTTATCTGAATTTTTAATTGCTTCAGCAATAATTCTTGCAACTTCTTTCATATCTTCTTCTTTGAATCCTCTTGTTGTCATAGCAGGAGTCCCCAAACGGATTCCACTGGTTACAAACGGGCTTTGAGTATCATTTGGAACCGTATTTTTGTTTGCCGTAATACCCACTCGTTCGAGAACATTTGCCATATCCTTACCTGTTTTACCGGTTTTTCTGAGGTCAAGAGTCATAAGGTGGTTTTCTGTCATTCCGCCCACAATATCCAGTCCGTTATCCAAAAGTCCTTGTGCCAGAGCTTTTGCGTTTTTAACAATTTGACGGGCATATTCTTTAAATTCCGGAGAAGATGCTTCTTTTAAGGCAACCGCTTTTCCTGCGATAATATGTTCCAATGGCCCGCCCTGACATCCTGGGAAAACAGCCTTGTCAAGCTGTAAAGCCAAATCTTTGTCACACATAATAATACCGCCCCTCGGTCCACGTAAGGTTTTATGTGTTGTAGTCGTTACAAAATGTGCATAACCTGCCGGCGACGGATGAACCTCGCCTGCTACAAGACCTGCTATGTGTGCAATATCAGCTAACAAATATGCACCGACTTCATCTGCAATTTCTCTGAATTTTTTGAAATCAATTATCTTGGAATAATTGCTTGCTCCGCAAATTATAAGTTTCGGCTTATGTTCGTGAGCCATTCTGCGAACATCTTCATAATCAATATTTCCGTTTTCATCAACTCCATAGCTTTTTACATCGAAGAAAAGCCCCGAAAAATTAACCGGCGACCCGTGACTCAAGTGTCCGCCGTTTGATAAATCCATACCGAGAACCTTATCTCCAGGATTAAGAACAGACATAAATACTGCCATATTTGCCTGAGCTCCTGAATGAGGCTGAACATTTGCATGATCCATTTTAAAAAGCTCGCAGGCTCTCTTTTGGGCAAGTTCTTCAACTTTATCTATTGCTTCACATCCGTTGTAATAGCGTTTGTGTGGTTTTCCTTCCGCATATTTATTTGTCAAAATTGTTCCGCAGGCTTCCATTACCGCAGGCGAAGTAAAGTTTTCACTCGCTATAAGCTCAATATTAGTCTGCTGACGGTGCAGTTCTTCTTCGATATATCCGGCAAGTTCAGGATCAATCGCTCTCACTTTATCTAAATTCATCTAAAACTCCTCCCTAACTATATTGATTATAAAAGAAATATTTGCTTATTGCAAAATTGTTAAGCAAAAAAAGCATGGTTATTTCTATACCATGCCTTTTAAATAAACTAGTACAAAACCTATTTGTTTGTTCTGAACTGGCTTCCTTTTCCGAAGAAATGAATTCTGCCCAAATCATCTGTGTAAATAGACTTAGAGTCATTTACTCCTGAATCGGCTCCTGTATAAGGATTAAAATCCGACATATCTTTTTCTATGTAAGTATAATTAGTTTTATACCCTGCATTTGGTGCTTCATCATGGTCACGGGCTACGTTTGAAACCTTCTTTTCAAATTCGTAATTGTGTTTTTCTGATTTGGATGATTCAACGGTTTCTTTGAATTGTTTGACTGGTGCATTGATTGCGCTTGATGAAGCTGCACCATTGCTGTAATTGTTATATCCTGCAAATCCGTAACCTGTTCCGAATAAAGTATTTTGAGGATATGCCTGCACTGCACATACAGCAAGCACAAAAAACGAAACCATTGCAATAGTTGTTAAATATTTCTTTGACATTAATGTTTCCCTATAACTTTTTCATATCTACATTATAATATAAAAACCGTGAAAATAAAATTTGCTACTTTATACTGTTAATTAATTCAGTGGTTATATCTTTTCCGCCGTAAAGAACAACGCTTTTTGCAAAAACGTACTCATAGCCGTCTTTTTTTGCTTTTTTTGCGACTTCATCTTTTATGTTTTTTTCGATTATAGAAATTTTATTGCCATATTCTCTTTCCAGAGCTTCACGCTTTGTGTTGAATTCCTTCATATACTTGTCTTCCAGCATAAGTACTTTAGCAGGGTCTTTTTCGTTTGAAATTTCTCCCCTTGCGTTAACAAGAATTCTGTCCAAATCCGCAACTTTTTTAGAATGCTCCTGTTTTAACTGACGCACCTGTGCAGAACCCTCCACAAGTCTTCCTAAATCTACTATTGCTATATCTTCGGAAGCGAAAACCGATACTCCGGAAAATAATAATAAAACCAAAACCAATATTTTTCTCATAATTTACTCCTCCCCTCTGATTTCGTTATAAAAAACATTGACATTAATTTCCATTAGCAAGTAGGATATTTATATGATTGAAAAGGTATTTAATTTAATCTAAAATATTAATATGTTCAGATATTTTTTGGTTCTATCTTTAATATTATTGAATTTGTCTTCTGTGTATGCAATAAATGCTGAAACTACAGAGAAGGACAATAATGTTGTCAAAGAAACATATAAAATTAAAGGTCAAATTGAATACAATGATAACGAAATTGAAACCATTTACCTTGATGAAGATGTAAAAAAACCGCTTATAAACATTCCCCAAAAAAAACTTACCCTGCCGGTAGGAGTGTTAAACATCACGTCAAATGCAAATACAGCGAGAAGCGCACTTGCAAGAGCAAGAATCAGCCGGAGTGACTTAACAGATATAATGCCTCTTACCGGCAGTATTGCCGAAAGCATAGGCGGCTTTTCTTACGGTCAAACTTGGGGGCAGGAGCTTTCTTTTGCACAAATGCAAGATACAACCGCTTTTTTTATCAGGTATGATTTCCCGAGATACTTTTCCCTGTCAAGCTCAATAAGACAAGCCACAAATCAGGATATAGGCACTCAGTATAATATTTTAAGAGTTATGCCGGAATGGCATATAACAGAAAGATTAACACTTAAAGATTCTTTCAGCAGTTATGTGAACCTGCCGAAAAACAAAAATGAACTCACAATTGTTTATACGCCTGAATTAAGAAAATATGCGGATGCTTTAAAATTCGAACTCGGCATTGCACAATCGTACTACAGAGACGGCAGGCAAAGCTCGTCAGTATCATTTTCTACAGGATTTAAGTTGTAATAAGGCAGAAATTTATATATAATTGTAACCATGAAACGCTTAGGAAAAGGACAAAAACCGCCCAAAAAGGTGGTAAATAATGGTAAAAAGGGTAAAACAGACAAAAAGCCAAACGGAGGACTCTCCGGAGGAAGTTCATCCGGCGGTTTCTATTACTCGTTCTTAACGGTTATTTTACTGTTTTGTCTGGTTCAAATTACAATAAGCGCTGTTTTGAACATATCTAAGATAGTTTCATACAAGGCAAAAATTATCCAGATAACAAATACCAGAAATGCAGCACAAGCCTTGAATATGCAATTGAGAGATAATATAAAGAATTTTTCTAATGTAACCGGTTTGGAAGCAATTGCAAGAAACAACCTGAGAATGTCTTCTGAAGATGAAGTCATGGTAATTATTAATACTCCGAAGGAAGAACCTGCCAAGGAAAAACCTAAAAAATTCGGAATATTCGGTAATTAAGAAAAATATTCGGTTTGTTTAAATTTTTCATAAAAATAACAGAGTCTGTTTTTGTCATACAAATATAAGTGTCCTATTAAAACTTCAAACGCAGTCGCCTGTCTGTATGTTGTTTGCATGTTTTTTCGACCTACCGGTATAGGTAAATTCCTTCCTCTGCGAGCCAGTTCTTGTTCTTCTTCGGTCAAATCTTCCCATATCAACTCAAGCATTCTCTTTTGAAACTCGGCATTAACTCTGTCTGTTGTTATTTTATGCAGAGTTTTTGCGTTTTGAGTTTGGCGGATGGTGTATTCTCTTACGAAAACTTCCCAAACTGCATCTCCTATATGTGCATAATTTCTTAAATTCATTGTTTCTCTAAGCATAGTCCTAGTTTATCACAAAGTTGTCTTAATAAAACTTAATGTTTGGCTTTTAAAATAGCAATTTTTTTTATATTTGATACTTTATATATATACAGGATATCAAATATCGTTATATATAAAGTAAAGGAGAAATATATGGCAAGAGTACTTATTTCCATGCCGGAAGATTTTTTAAGCAGAATCGATCAAGTCGCAGAAGGCGAAAACAGAACACGCTCTGAGTTAATCAGAGAAGCTTTGCGTACGTATATGTACAAAAGCAGAGTAAAATCATCAGCAATTGCAACAAAGAATGCTGCAATTTTGGAAGCACTATTGGATTAAAGCGGAAAAAGGAAAAATTGGGAACATTAAAAAAACGACTCTCAAGAGTCGTTTTTTTTTATGCTTTTGCACCAACCGCTTTGTAATAATTTATATAATCAATCATGCAGTCAAATTGGCTGGAATATACCATTTTATTAATCGTCATAAGGTTTTCTTTTCTCTGATTCAAATCGAGTTTTGAAATTACGCCTTCATCATATTTCAAACTGTTGAGTGAAAAATCTTGTTCTTCAAGTTTCAGAATTTTTTGCTGTTTAGAAAGTTTTTCTCTGTCCATATTAACTGCTACCAGTGTGTCATTAACTTCCTGCATAGAAGTTAAGTTGACCTTTTCATAGTTTCTTAGGCTTTTTTCATAGGCTAGTTTTTTAGATTTCAAATTTGCTTTTATTCGTCCGCCGGCAAAAATATTTTGCATAATTCCACCCCCCAGACCAAATAGAGCATTAGATGTTGTGAAAAGACTTCCTATCTGCTGTGCATTGAATAATACACCACCGCCGAGGTTTATGGAAGGCAGGCATTCTTTTCTTGCAACTTTAACATCAATACCTGCTTTTTCAAGCATTTTTTCCGCTCTCATATAGTCAGGTCTCTGCATAATCACTTCCGAACTTACATATTCCGGAATATTACCGCTGTAAGCAAGTTCTTTCCAATTTACACGTTTATATTCTTCGATATTATTCGGGCTGTCTCCGGTTAATACTGCCAGAGAATGCAAAAGCTGAGTGCGCTGTTTCTTTAATTCCGTTAAGTCCGTAACACCTGCTATATATGATTCATTGGTACGAATCAAATCCGAAGTTGATGCGATTCCTTCACTGTTTGATACAAGCATCATCTTAAGAATTTCTCCTCTTAGAGTAACTATTTCTTCCTGTAGTTCAATCATTGAATCAAGTTTTACAATATTTATATATGTGCTTCCGACGGCAGAAGCTATGGCGATATATGCCGAACGCTCATCCAGAATAGAGGATTCATAAAGTTTTCTCATTGAAGTAGTTTTGTTGTGATTTTTGCCGAACAAATCAAGTTCATAACTTGCAAAAATTGGAAACGCAAAGCTTTCATGAGTTCTTCCCATAAGGTTTCCGTATCCCGGCATAAAACCCGTTTGAATTGAAGGAAGTTCTCCGGCTCTTTGCATTACCACGTTTTGATAAAATTCTTCAACATTCAGTGTTGCTGCTTTTAAGTCTTTGTTATTTTCAACGGCGTTTATAAGATAAGATTCCAAATACTCATCGTTAAAATTTTTCCACCATTCCATGTTTATGTATTCATATTTATTTTTTACCGGTTTAATTTTTCCGTTTTTCTTTTTTTCAATTTTCACATTATTTTGCGATAAAGTATTAACATCTTCTATTGCTATGCTTGGCAGTGCATACGACATTGTTAATGACAGAATTACAACTGTTGATATAAGTTTTTTCATATTCTTACTATTCTCCACTTGATTTTTTATGACAACAATGATAACATAATTGTGTTGCATTTGCAACATGTAGTATAAACAACATACAGGCAGGATTATCGGATATATGAAAACAGATTTGCATGAACATTTTACGGACACAATTTTTTATCAAATAGAATTAACTGCAAAGTATTGCAAACTTCTCGGACAACAGGTTTTTGAAAAATTTGATTCCGGAATTTCACTTGAGGAATATTCTGTCTTGGATGTTCTTACCATTAATGATGCTCTTTGCCAGAGAGATATTGCAAAATTAATTCTCAAAGACAGAGCTAATACGGGCAAATTGCTGGATACTCTTGCAGGTAAGGGATATATATCAAGAGATTTAACGGTTAAAAATAACCGCCCTGTAAAATTGGTAAAAATTACGGATGAAGGTGTAAAAAAAGTTAATGAAATTGCCGAAAAGGCTCGGCCTAACTACAATCTTATAAAAGAAAAAATTAATAAGAGACATATCTCAAAAGTGGGAGAATTATTAAAAGAATTGCGTGAAATATTGAAAGAGACTATTGAAATACAGATATAGAGGTAAAAAAATGAGTGATGAAAATAATAAATTGAGTACAAAAAAATACTGGCTTATATTCTGCGGTGCAGTAGCGCTTATAATTGTATTGTTTTTGATGATAGATGCAGGGAAATATCAATCAACCGATGATGCGTATGTAGAGACAACAACAGTTTCTGTCTCCCCGAAGGTTTCCGGACAAATTGTTAAAGTGCTTGTAAAAGATAATCAGCAGGTTAAAGCAGGTGATGTTGTTGCGGTTATTGATAAAGTTGACTATGAAGTTAAACTTCAGCAGGCAAATGCAGCCTATGACAGAGCAGTTTTGAATCAGCAAAATGCACACGCAAATCTTAATGCTGCTAATTCGGAAATTGAGCTTGCTAAAAAAGATGTAGAGCGGTACAAAAATCTTTATGAAGCAGGTGCTGTTTCAAAACAGACCTTAGATAAGGCTGTTACAAATTTGGAATCAATACAGGCATGCCAAATTACTGCAGAACAAGCAATCTTTTCTTCAAATCCTTCAAATGCATCAAAGGTTGCAGATGCGGATTTGAATGTTTTAAAAGCGCAGAAAAAAGCGGCAGAGCTTGCACTGGAATACACTGATATTATTGCTCCGATTGACGGAACTGTCTCAGGTAAAAAGGTTGAAGTAGGGATGATGGTACAGCCCGGATCGCCTCTTTTTGTTATTGTTCCAAACAATGTCTGGGTTGTTGCAAATTACAAAGAAACCCAGATTAAAGGTATGAAAAAAGGCATGCCGGTTGATATCAAAATAGACACATATCCGCATAAAGTTTTTAAGGGAGAAATTGACTCAATACAGAGATCTTCGGGTGCTAAGTCAAGCCTTTTTCCGCCCGAAAATGCAGTAGGTTCTTTTGTAAAAATAGTACAAAGAATTCCGGTAAAAATAGTATTTACGGAACAAATTGACCCTGAGGAATATTCAATAATTCCGGGGATGTCGGTTGTGCCGAAAGTAAAAACGAAATAAATAGGAAAAACAAGTGGGCGAAGCCTTTGGCTTCGCCCACTTGTTTTATACTTTTGTACGTATTCTCTCAATTAACTTGTTAACAGACTCTTTTTCCTCTTGCGGAATATCAAAATTAGTATATTCTTCAAAATATTCTATTGCATCTTCAAAATTATTTCTTGCCATAAAAAGAATTCCGAGTTTTTTATATGCAAGAGTAAACTTGTCATTAACGGCAATCGCTTTTAAGTAGTTGGAAATAGCTTTATCAATTTCATTATTTGCTTCATAAGCTTGTGCAAGCGAGTAAAACAGAAGCTCGCTGTTTTCTTTGTAGTTTAAAACATTTTCAAAATTAGAAATTGCACCTTCATAATCTCCGAGTTCAAAGCAAACGTGTCCCAAATCATAATATGCATCATAGTTTTCCGGTTCTCCGTCAAGCACACGTTCTAATTCAACAATTGCATCTTCGTATCTTTGGTCTTCTATATAAACCCTTGCTAAAAGATGTGCCAGTGTTAAATTTGTTTCCAACTCATAAGTTCCTCTTTGCAGAGTACCGATTGCGGAAGGCAAATCACCTGCTTTAAAATATGTATCGGAAAGATTTATATATGCCTGTGCAAGTTCAGGGTCAAGCTCTATAGCTTTTGTAAAACAATTAACAGCGTGGTCTGAATCTGCAAGACAAGAATATGCTACGCCCATATTGTTGTATACATCAGCATTATCCGGTTCGTTTTCAAGTACAAGACTAAATGCATCCACACATTCTTTATACTTGCCTTCTTTAAATAAATCCATTGCCCGTTCTATTTTTTCAGACATTATAAATCTCCATCCATACTTTTTGTATCAATATTATGAATAACCGTTCTGACATTGCCTTCTGCCTTAAAATCTTTTGGGTCAAGTGTTATCATAATTTTATCCGCAATAATATCCTTATCTTCCTGAATTATTTTAGAACGTCCGACGAAGTATACCTGATTCATTTTGTTTGTTTTTAAATCAGGAAACACGGTAACTTTCGGGCCTTGAGCATAATAATCGTCAAACCAAATTTTAACATGTCCGTTACCGATATAAGAATTCTGTTTCTTGTTATACTGCTGATAGTCAGAGTGTATTGTTAATTTTTTCCCGTCATCGGTATATGCAATAGTTTTTGTATTTCCGCTTACATTCATATCATCATTAATCGGGTTATAAATGAAGTGATGCCCCTCTGATACGTTTTTGTCCTGTTTAACAGTAGCATTACCGATTAAGTCAATTTTTTTTAACCCTCCTTTTGCATCGGTTATAATAATAGCTTTATCGGAAATAGTATCTATGTCTTTATATTTAATACCGACTTTTCCTTGAGCAACCATAATATTGCTTTTTGTATCGTATTCTTGTTCGTCAGCGTTAATAATGGCAATCGGAGTATTTCCTTCCGTTATAATTGACTGCGTATCGCCTTCTGCACGAACGATTTTGTTAATCAAAGAAACTTGCAGGATATTAGCCTTAACTTCTCTTTTTTTATTCAAATTAATTTCAAAAGCATAAGGTTTATCGTAGAAAGTAGCCGTATCCAGTTTCTTATTACGCCTTATGGTAACGTCAGCCCTCGGGCTTACAACGGTTAAATTATCCATTTTAACCTTAACCTCGCCATCCAGTTTGATTTTATGCTCTTTATCGGCAAAAGTCTGGGTTTTAGATTCGATAATTAAATCCGAAGCAAAAACCGCCAGACTTGATAATATTAACAAAGAAAGTATTAATAACTTTTTCATTAGTTCTCCTTATCTTTTCCAAAAACTTCCGTCTTTGTATTTCCTACAATTTTAAATTTATTATAACCGGCGCCGATAATACACTTGTCGGCAACAGCAACCATATCTTTTGCACGTTTGATTTTAACGTGTCCGATAGCATAGGTATCTTTATCGGAACCTGACCAAACGAGTTTATCCGTTTCAAGCGTAGTGTCATCCTGAAGCGCAATAAATGTATTTTCATACAAAGTTATAACACGATTTTTTTCGTCATATTGCCCTTTTGAAGACTGAAAACTCATATAAACTTCGTTATTTTTATAAAAATTACCGATTACATTATACAAAACGGCAACTTTATCAATATTATTATAGTTTCCGTTTTCGCCGTACAATTCAAAATATTTAGTTCCGTCTTTAGTTTCGGTAATAATTATACCCTGAGCATTAACTTTTTGTTCATCAGCCCCGTTTTTAATCTGTGCACGATTAAAATTTCCAGTAATAACGCCGGCAGAAACAAAAGCCCATCCTATAACCAAGACGATAAGTGAAATAACTAATGTGTAGCTTTTTCTTCTTGAATCAAGTTTTTGAAATTCCGAAAATATTTTTTTAAGACGATTCATAACAGTATTTTACCACAGAATTTAATTAGAGTCAGATGTTTTTCTGATAAAGTTTGAAGATGCATTTTGCTTATATCGGTAACATCTAATCCCAGCATTTTCATTTTTCCACCTAAACATATATAAAAATAAAAGCCGGATTTTTTAAATCCGGCTTTTATTTTTCCTAATTCCTTTATCTTTAGTTATTGCTCAAAACCAATCTGAATGTTGCAAGATTTTTGATTGATAACATTTTGTGTTTGTTTGCCTGATTTTCGGCAATAGCAAAAATTCTGCAAATTCTTTGAATTTCTTCTATATCTTTTCTTGAATTCAGTTTATAAACATTATTAACAGGATCAGGAATAACTGATATAACTGCATTCAATTCATCTTCTCTCATGTACAGAGGCTCCTTATTAACTGTCTTTCTATTTATATAAAGTTTTTTTGTTTCCAAAAATTGCCTTTTTTATTTAAGTTTATTAAGAATTATTAACAATGAATTTTAAAAGCGGACTAATTAAGCAAATCGTTTGCTAAATAAGGACTTTTATAGTATCTTTAGAATGTGGATAATAAGGTGTTGGATTATAATTCTATTCTTTCTGATTGCGGGGTCGGCAAATTAACTTCAAGTTTGGTTGTAAAGAAAATCGCTAACTTAGAGGTGCTTTATAACGAAGCTGAACTTGTAAGTATATATAATTATTTTCTGCTAAACGTAGAAGATCCTGAAATTCTTATTCAGGTCATAAAGCTTACGGATGAACATCATGCTGAAACAACCCTTTCTATTCTGCTGGAGATGCTTCAATTTAAATCGGATGAGGATAATGAGAGTTTTATAAATGTGCGTACAATGTGTGTCAGAACAATAGCCAATTATAAAGACACATCGACAGTTACTGCACTTCTGAACTGTATGAATAACAAGAAAGAAAACTACAAGGTGCGTCTTGCTTGTGCCGATGCGCTCGGACGAATTGGAGATCGGTATGCGGTAAAACCTTTGCTGGATTTGGTAGAGGATGATGAAGAAAAGTCGGTTTATTTGAAAGAGTCAGCGACCTTCGCACTAGGACTGTTGGGCGATACGAGCGCTATTGAACCGCTTGTTGCAATCCTTGAATCAAAACAGGGTTTTTTGGACAAATTTACATTCTTGAAGGAAAAAATTGTTGAAGCTCTCGGTAAACTAAACTTAAACAACAAAAAAGTTTTAAAAGCTTTAAAAAGTTCACTCATGGATTCTTCTTCAATTGTTAGAATTAATGCAATAGAAGCAATTATGAACAGTGAGGAAGAAAATTCCGCAGAATTAATCAAACCGTGTCTACAGGATGAAGACGACGAAGTTAAAAGGAATGCTTTAATTGCTTTATACAACCTTTCGGGCAGAGATATACTGGATGAAGTAATAGAACTTCCTATATATTCGGAATTCTTAAAAACCGAGGCAAAAGAAATAATAAGTGAATATGAGGATTTGGATGAATAAACATAAAGCATTAATATTACTTTCCGGCGGGTTGGATTCTCTTGTAGCGCTTGACTATTCGATAAAACATCTGAACTATGATGTATTACTAGCACTGACTTTTGATTACGGGCAAAAATCTGCGGAAAAAGAAATTGAAACATCGGCAAAAATATGTCATTACTATGGAATCCGTCATAAGGTAATAACACTTGATTGGTTAAAGGAAATCACAAAAACAGGGCTTGTTTCCGAAAATATGATACCGGAAACAAATTTTCATACCCCTGAAAGTGCTTCTTCCGTTTGGGTTCCGAATCGGAACGCTCTTTTTTTGAATATAGCAGGGAGTTTTTGTGATGCAATTGGTTATGAATATATAATATATGGCGGTAACAAGGAGGAAGGAGAGACTTTTCCCGATAATACAGAAAACTTCAGAAAAAAGGTTTCGGATTTGTTCAAAACCTCAACCCTTGTACATCCCGAGGTTACAGCCCCCTTGATAAATTATAACAAGGATGATATAGTAAGAATTGCAGTTAGGGATTCCGTTCCGTTAGAGTTTGTATGGAGTTGTTATAACAAGGGGAGTAAACACTGCGGTAAATGCGAATCGTGCAATAATTTAAAAAAAGCACTTATTACAAATCAATGTGAAAGATACTTAAATATATTATTTGAAAATGAGAAGTAAATTTATAGACGAGGAAATTAAATATATAGGTTCACAACTTGCACCGCATTGGATTTATAAAAATTTTAAGATTCAAGGAGATGCAATAGTTGCTTTTATCGGAGAATGCGAAGTAAAACTGACGGAAATGGTTGATATAGAGGATGTTATAAACAACGAGCCTATATACAGCAAATATATGCTGAGTTTTATATCGGAACAGTATGGAATAGGCTTAACAGAAGGCGTTTTCAGACAAAGGCTTTTAATGTGTATAATTAAAGAATTACTTGAAGAAAAGGGAATTTTTGTGACAAGGAAAGGGGACGATTTAATTGTTGACGGTGGTAAATTGTCTGTTTCTATTGCTACAAAATCAACGACTTCCATACTGATTCACACAGGTTTAAATATTTTATCAGAAGGTGCGCCAGTCAAAGCATCCGGATTAACCAGCGAGCTTGGAATAACTGATATCAAAGCGTTTGGATTGGAGGTTATGAAAAGATATACGGAAGAAATTGAAGACGTAATTCTTGCCGGAACAAAGGTTCGGGGGGTTTAGGATGGCAGGAACTTACAAAAAATATATGAAAAAAAGCGCTAAAAAGAGAGATTATTCGCTCATACATTTGTTTATCATTTCGTTTTTCGGCATGCTTTTAGTGTTCACAGTGCTTATCAAATCTTTTTCTCCTTCGGTAGATGTTTCTATCGGAGATTACAAACAAGAGTCTGAACCGGAAATGGCAATCAATGTTGATGACAGACTTTCCGCAATTCAAGATGAGGACAGAGTAAGTGATTTTGCTGATTTAATGAAAAGAGCCGATGATATTCAGATAGATTCGTCAGAAAGCGGGCATTCGGAAAAATCAAGCGTTCTCAGCAAGGCAGAATCTGCACCTCAGATTCCTGCAGTTTCCGCAGATTCGGTGTTCAAAGTTTATATAGGAACTTATACTTCTGCTGAACAGGCAAAAGTTGCAAAAGATATTATTCAAGAAACCGGACTGGGTCTGAATCCGATAGTAAAATGTATAGGTTCTAATGATTACACGCTTCAGGTCGGTATTTTTAAGAACAAAACCGGAGCGGAAACACTGCTTTCCACAATTCAGCAAAACCACCTGCCGGGCAGGATTGTGGAGGAGAATTAATTTTTATAAAGAAATCTTTACATCACGAAACATTTTGAATAATTTTAAAAGTTTTGTGGTACATTATAAAATATGAAGTCCATTACGGGGATTATAACAGACTATCACACATAATATAGGAGATGTTGGATGCCTAATTATTTGACAAAGGAAGAAATAAGACAGTGGAGAAGTTCTTTAGAGAAGATAACGCTTGAGGAATATGCGGCGAGATTGGGGAAAACAGTAGAAGAGAGTAAATCGACGAATGATGTTGTTGATATTGTAATGTCCAAAGGTACTTCTTCAAATACTAATAATATAAGCGACGGATTTTCGGCGATTGCGGAAAGAGCTTTCGCAAGAGAAAGACAGCTTACGCACACACCGTTTTCCATAAACAAAAAGGGAATGAAAGCGGCTGTAAAAACTGAAGAAACAGTGCTAACGGCAAAGGAAATTGTTTCTAAAAAGACTTCGGACATTAATGCAGATACTGATTCCGTTAAAAAAG
Source organism: uncultured cyanobacterium (assembly GCA_945487905.1). GTDB lineage: Bacteria > Cyanobacteriota > Vampirovibrionia > Gastranaerophilales > Gastranaerophilaceae > CAG-196. The sequence continues at coordinate 16,377 of CALYTW010000007.1, read as the reverse complement.
AAACAGTGATTCCGAAGGATGAAAAGTCTTTGCTTGACAGTGTCGAAGAATTCTCATCTCATTCTGATATCAATATAGTTCTTAAAAAGTCCTTGACTGACAGAGAACAAATGGTGTTTGAATACTTTTTAAACAATATCGGCAAGCCTGTTTTTGCTAAAGATTTGGCGGAACTTTTGGAATTGCCGAGAGATTATGTATACAAATATATTAAAAATCTGAGAGCTAAAATCGAAGGAGACAAGCTGAAAAATGTTCCCTCCGGAGGTTTTATATTAACCGAGTAGTCAATGGAAGTAAAAAATTTACTTGAATTATTGCACAATACAAAAAACTTATCCGCTTTGGATTACGCAAAATGTGATTCAAAGCTGGTTAATTTTCTGGATTTAATCTCTGTAGAAGAAGATTTTGTACAGCGGATTGATTTGGGAATAGTTTACTTAAAAGAAATTACCTCGGAAAAAAGCATTGTTGTTGACGGATTAAGCAGACTGCTTTCTTTGTCTTTGCTTCTTCACGCTATTTGTGAATGTTATAAAAAGACGTCTGATAAAAATGATAAAGCAATAAGAACTATCCGTAAGAAATATTTGCTTAATAACACAAAAACAAAACTTCGTCTGCCTAAAAATATGCAGAATGTCTATGATAAGATAATATACGGCGAAAGGCTTTCCGGAAAAGAAAAAGAAAACCCGATGTTTGTTCTTTTGCATAATTTTTGGGTTGATATAAAAGAAAACCGCCTTCAAGCTTCGCATATTTTCGGTATGCTTGAAAAAATAACGGTAACTGTTGTAGCCACTGAGTATGTAAGTCCGAGAGACCTGTATTATTCGCTTAATCATAACAAACGTGAGCTTAATCATATTCTTTTAATTGAAGATTATTTGAGTAAAGCGGAGTATAAAAAAATATGGAACGAGATTAAGGAAATATACAAAAACAAAACTGCTGATATAAAACTGTTTTTTAAGGATTTTTTTCAGAACAAATTTAATTATAAAGAGTTCAATGAAAATATGCTTTATGAGTACTTTGTAAATTATTTTGAAACGATGAGCAAATATTCAAAAGGTCAAGAAATTTTAGCAAAAATAAAACATTCTTCAGAATTATATTTACAGCTTATAAATGTTGATATTCCCGACAAAGACATAAGAAACGGGCTTATTCAGTTGAAATTCTATGACTGCGAAGACACATTCGCATATTTGCTGAGTGTTTATGAAGATTATGATGATGGTAATCTTTCTCAAGCAACATTTTTGGAAATTTTATCGGCTGTTAAAGAATATCTGCAAAACAGGGAAAAATCTCAGAACGATGTCAGCTTTAATGAGTTGATAAAATACTTAAATGCATTTATTGCATATAAATAATTTTGGAAAAATGAGTTTGCAGGGAAAATTTTAGTTTTTCCGCAAACTCCCATTGTAAATTTTTGTTAATTGGAAAATATATTGAAGTTATTTTTTTAGAACCTGATATAATACTCTTACCAAAGGCTAAAGCAGAGTAAAGTATTATTGAATGGAGGTTTTTATCGTGTCAAATAACAGCTTAAATTTACAAAATTTTTGCGAAGATTCTATTAATCAGCTATTGTGTTTAAAAAGCATTATTAAAACAACTCAGGCATCATGTCTTGAACGAGAAAATTCGGCCAAATATTATGATTTACCGCCGGAATATAAGTTTACCCTGAGCGAAGAAAGAAGCCAGTATATAGATATGCTGGATATTGCTCTGGATAAGGTATGCAACGTAATTGCTCTGAATACAAACATTGAAAACGCAATAAACGGCTTATAACAAGACTCCGACGATAGCAGCCGACATATAACAGCTCAGTGTCCCGCAAATCAATGCTCTAATGCTCAGGCGTGCTAAATTTTTTCTCTGGTTAGGTGCAAGCTCTCCGATACCGCCAATTTGAATTGCTATAGAGCCGAAGTTGCCGAACGAGCATAAAGCAAAACAAGCCAGCATAAAGCTTTTAGGATTTAAGGTTGAAGCTATATGAGATAAATCAACATAAGCAACCATTTCATTCAAAACTATTTTAGTTCCCATTAAAGCTCCGACAGTAGAGATATCCGGCAAGGGAACACCTATTATCAAAGCAAATAGAGCAAAGACTTTGCCTAAAATCAATTTCAACGATAAATGTGATAAAAATGTGCAGTGAGAGCATCCCGCAACATGAGAATATAAAAATCCTCCGGCAAGTCCCAAACCCCAATCGATAAATGCAACCAGAGCAACGAGAGCAAGAATCATTGCTGTAACATTTATTGCAACTTTCATTCCTTCGGAGGCACCGTTCGAAATACCGTCAAAAACATTTGCAAAAGTTCTTCGTCTTGAAACTCTTATATTATCTCTTGTTTCAGGTTCGCCAGTTTCTGGATAAACAATTTTAGAAAGAATTAACGCACCTGGGGCTGCCATAACAGAAGAAGCCAGCAGATAGTGAGCCGGAATCCCCATTCCTATATAGATTGGCATTATTGCACCGGATATACAAGCCATTGAACCTGCCATAGAAGCCAACAGCTCCGAGCGTGTAAGTTTTTCCAAATAAGGTTTAATCATAATTTGTGCTACAATCTGTCCAACAAAAGCACTTGCGACATTGGAAAGAGCTTCTGCTCCGGATACTTTCATAACCTTGTTCATAGCTTTGCCTAAACCTGCAACAACCCTTTGCATTATTCCGTAATAATACAAAATATTTACCAGCACCATCATAAAGATTGTCGAGCAGATTAACTGCAATGCAAAAACACTGTAATTATTCCCGAATAGTTCGGCGAGTCTTGAGTTGTTCAGCAAAGGTCCAAAAACAAAATTTCCGCCTTCATAAGCAAATTCAAGAATTTTTCTGATAAAAGCGCCTATCAGAAAAAACATTTTCTGCCCTAAAGGAACTTTGAATATAAATATAGCCAGAGAAACCTGTAATAGAAATCCCATGCCGACCGTTTTGTAATTTATGGCCTTCTTGTTATTTGACATTAAATAACAAAGCAAAAATATAACGACTATACCTATAAGTCCAACGAATCTTGACATCGGCTCTCCTTTTATATTGAATTAACGTATTTTTCTATTTCTTCTTCTGAATTCATTTCTGTAGCGCAGACCAAAATATTGTTATTATTAAGCTTAATTCCGCCCAATATGTTATTTAATTTAAGTTTACTTAAAAACTCATCAGAATTTTCAACTTTAATGACAAATTCATTAAAAAAGTTTTTATTGAGTGTTTTGATACCTTTTTGTTCAAGCATTTCTGAAAGTTTGTGAGCATTGTTGAAACACATTACACCTGTTTGCCTGAAGCCTTCTTCTCCGAGCAGACTCAAGTAAACAGTTGCACAAAGAGCAATAAGAGATTGATTTGAACAAATATTGCTGGTAGCTTTTTCTCTTTTTATATGCTGTTCACGGGTCTGAATCGTAAGAGTGTATGCTCTTTTGCTGTCAGCATCAAGCGATGCCCCGACTAATCTTCCGGGCATTTGTCTCATATAAACTTCTTTACAAGCCATATAACCGGCATGCGGGCCTCCGAAGTTCATAGGAATTCCGAGCGGTTGAATATCTCCAACGACGATATCAGCATTTCTTGGCGGTTCTACTATTGATAAAGCACTCAAATTCGCACAAACAATCAGAGTTATATCATGCTTTTTTATTTCTGTTAATTCTCCGTAATAATCAGGGTTTTGGATTAGTACGCAGAAATAGCCTTCCGTATTTTCAGGAATTTCGTCAAACCATTCAATTTCAATGTTTTTTGCCCAACAATATGTTTTGACAACTTCTTTATATTCTGGATTTAGTCTGTTCGAGACAAGACATTTATTATATTTCCCCTTGTTAATTCTGTGAGCCATTAAGACAGCTTCCGCACAAGCAGAACCGCCATCATACATTGAAGCATTTGCAATATCCATTCCCGTAATGCGTGAAATCATCGTTTGGTATTCATAAATTACCTGCAAAGTTCCTTGTGAAATTTCAGGCTGATAAGGTGTATAAGCTGTCAGAAATTCCATTCTCTGTGCCAAATAATTAACCCCTGCTGGAATAAATTTGTTATAGACTCCTCCGCCTAAGAAATTGGAATATTCAACCTTGTTTTTTTTCGCAAGCATCTTAACTCGTTTTTGAGTCTCCATCTCGATTAAAGGTTTTTCCATTTTAAAATTTTCAAATTTTATCGGGATTTGTTTAAACAAATCTTCAACAGAACTACACCCAATGCCTTTAAGCATTTCTTCTCTTACGTTATCAGAATGTGCAATAAAATTTTTCATTATTCAAGTTCTTCTTTATAGTCTGAGTAATCCATTAAATCTGCAAATTCCAATTGATCCGCATCCGAATCAAATTTTATAAGCCATTTATTTTCATAACCATCGTCATTTAACAATTCTGGACTATTTACAACTTCTTCATTAATTTCAGTTATTTTACCTGAAACAGGCATATAGATTTCGGAAGCTGCCTTAACAGATTCAACTGTAGCGAAGACTTCGTTTTTAACAAACTCAGAGCCGACTTCAGGAAGCTCAATAAAAACTATATCCCCGAGTTGTCCTATCGCATAGTCGGTAATTCCTGTTTCATATTTACCGTTGCCGAGTTCCAAAACATATTCGTGAGTTTTTGTGCATAATGAATTTTCGTTCATCTATTCTTATCTCCTATTTACTGTCTTTATTTCTTTTTTGAACAAACGGTTTTTTTATAATTTCCGCATTGCAATATTTATCTCTTATTAATATTTGAATTGTAGAGCCTACAGTTAAATTGTCAAGGTTTTTTATATAAGCGAGTGCAATATTATCTCCACGTGTTGGGGAAACGCTTCCGCTTGATACAACACCGATTTGTTCTCCATTATAAAAAACTCCATATCCGTGGCGGGCAATTCCTCTGTCGACCATTTTTAATCCGACCAGTTTCTTTTTTATACCGTTTTTGAGTTGATTTTCTATAACTTCTTTTCCATTATAAGCTTCCGTTTTGTTTTTCGGTATTGACCAAGCAAGACCTGCTTCGACAGGAGTGGTATTTTCGTCCAAATCGTTTCCGTAAAGGTGCAGGCATGCTTCAAGTCTTAAGGTATCTCTTGCACCCAGTCCAATTGGCTTTACAATAAAATCTTCCGAATGAGAAAGAAGGTTTCGCCAGATTTTAACGGCATCTTTATTTTTCATAATAAGTTCAACACCGTCTTCGCCTGTATAACCGGTTCTTGAAACCCATAAATCAATTCCAAACAGGAGATCTTCTTTTATGGAGAAAAAAGGAGGTAAATCTGATATGCCAAGGTTTTTTATATAATCACAAGCTTTAGGTCCTTGTACTGCAATCATTGAGTAATTATGTGATTCGTTAACTATTTCTACATCTAAATCCCCAATGTTTAATGACATCCAATTGATATCTTCATCTACTCTTGAAGCATTGTGTACAATCAAAAACTTTTCGGCATTAAGTCTGTAGATAATTAAATCATCTATTAACCCGCCCTCTTTATTTGGTAATTGGCAGTAAACAGCTTTGCCGTCAGTCAATTTATCAATGCTTTGCGGAACCATTTTGTTCAAAAATGTTATAACATCTTTTCCTTTGTAAATAACCTCTCCCATGTGTGAAACATCAAATAATCCGACTGATTCACGCACGATTTTATGCTCATCGATAATTGAAGTGTATTGTACCGGCATGTGCCAGCCTGCAAAATCAACCATCTTAGCCCCTAATTTTACATGTTCATCATGTAAAAAAGTTTGTTTAACCATACCCCTCCATAATATCTATATAACAATTTTCTATGTAAACGGTTATGGTGTCAAGTAAAGAGTTTGTAAAACTTATTATTGACTTTGGCTTGTATCAAATGTACAATTATACTGTGATTTTGGGGGCATTAAATTAATTGGAGTTAAGAAAGATGGAAGAAAGAAACAGTCACATTTTGTCATTTTTGGAAGATAAAACGGCGGAATATTCTGAGAGAATAGCTGTAGGGATGAAAAATATATACGGCTGGTCAGAAATGTCTTACAAAGGCGTAGGAATTTTATCAAGAAAAATTGCAAGATATTTAATCGAAGATTTGGGAATTAAAAAGGGCGAGTGTCTTGCTATTCTGTCCGAGTCAAAACCTCAATATGCACCCTGCGTATTTGCTTCTGTGTTGACCGGAACAATAACTGTTCCTCTTGATATAAAGCTTTCTCAATATGAATTAAAATCGATTTTGTCTGATTGCTTACCGTCAATTTTAATATGTTCACAACAATATCTGGATACAGCCTTGTGTCTACAGAAAGAAATTCCTTCAATTCAGCATATTCTTGTAAATGATGAGCATGCAAATAATGGCGAAATCAAAAATATCTATGATTTACCTGACAAATACGATGCAAAGTGGAGGCAGAGAAGCTCTAAGTCTACGGCGCTTATAATTTATACTTCCGGAACGACAGGTGCGCCGAAGGGTGTTGAAATCTCTTTTGCAAACGTAAACGCACAGCTTGAGGATTTATCTTATGCGGTAAGAAAAATTTTACCGAAAGGTCAAAAAATAAACATGCTTTCGATTCTTCCTATGAATCATTTGTTTGAAATGACGGTTGGTTTTTCAACCTTTTTAAGCTTTGGACATACTGTTTATTATACAAGCAGTTTGAAACCTGCAGATATAACAAGCGTTATGAGGGAAAAAGGTATTCAATTTATGCTTGTAGTACCTGCTTTCTTAAAATTGCTTAAGGCGGGGATTGAAAAGAAAATCAATTCCGCACCGGTATTGCAAAAAACAATATTCAAAGGTATGTATCATTTTGCAAGATTTATTCCTACTTATAAATTGAGACGAATTTTCTTTTCAAAACTTCACGAACAGCTGGGAGGGAAGTTCTTCGGATGTATTTCGGGCGGAGCTCCGCTGGATGTAGAAGTCGGAAAATTCTTTGAGAGAGTCGGAATCAGAGTTTATCAGGGATATGGACTTTCGGAAACAAGCCCTGTGGTTTCGGTTAATATGGACAGACCGGGAGAGCTTTCATCTGTCGGCCCTGCACTTCCTCATTTTGAAGCTGTTACCGATGAGTCAACCGGCGAACTTCTTTTGAGGGGACCTTCGATTATGAAGGGGTATCACAACCAGCCGGAAATGACAGCTGAGGTTATTGATCAAGACGGATGGCTTCATACCGGTGATATAGCAAGAATTGATAGTCGCGGACATATTTTTATAACCGGCAGAATAAAGAATATGATTGTGCTTCAGGGGGGTAAAAAAGTATTCCCTGAAGAGGTTGAAGCAGTTCTTGAAAACAGCAATTATGTACAAGAGGTTTGTGTTCTGGGTACGATAAGAGAATTTGGTGCAAAAGACGGTACCGAAGAAGTTACAGCGGTAATTGTTCCTAAAAAAGAAATGTATGATAATTATTCGGAAGATGATATCGAAAGAATGATTAAGGTTGAAGTAAAGACTCTTTCGGAACATTTGGCATCATACAAATGTCCTACGAATATAATTATTAATAAAGGACCGCTTCCAAGAACAACGACGCTGAAGGTTAAAAGAAAAGAAGTTAAAGCACTTATCAGTGTTTAACAAAAAGTCTTTATAAAAAAAGACCCGATTTGAATCGGGTCTTTTTACTTTATCAGCAACCAATAACTATACAATTGTTGAGATTCTTCCGGCAACTACAGGAGGTTGATTCCCTTCAATCGGTTTAAGGTTTTTCTTATATTCTTCTACATTAGGTTGAAGAACACTGTCTAAAACCTTCGGCAAAGGTTGACCCAAAGCCAGTTTTTCGATGATTTCCTGATAAACTGTGGTAAAAGCTCTTGCTTGAGTCATAGCACCTGCAGCTTCAGGAGTTAATCCCAAATCTTTTGTTTCAACAAGTTCTATCATAGAAGGCCCGTATTCTTCATTTGTCTTAGAAATAGCACCGATATAACCTTCTACATTTTCTCTTGCAGCACCTTTGTCAATAGGAGCTGTAAGTCCGAATGCAAACTTATTTCCAAGCTTGTACCATGCTTCTGACGAATGGTGCATAGCATCAGTAATCTTGGCAATCTGTTTTGAAGTATCTTTCATTGATTCATTCTGCATTTGAGCATGCCATCTCTCGGTAGCATTAAACATATCGCCTAAATACTGTTGAACGCTTGTTTTGATTCCGTCTAACTTAGCCGCTGTCCAGAACCCTGCCTGTGCAAGAGGTGTATTATGCATAATATCCTTATTAACCGCAATTTGTGACATCGTATCAGCACCTTGAAGCATTTTAACCATGTCTTCCTTCTTCATTCCTGCCCATGCAAGTGTAAACAGTGCGTGGTCATCAAGTGCTGAAAATCTTCCGCCTACATCATCATGAATATATAATTTGCCAAGCCATTCATTTTTGTCGGACATACGTCTTAGTTCACTCTTTTCAGGGTTTTTATCTGTTACTGCAACCATATATTTTGCGATTTCACGTTCTGTAGCAATCGGGAAAACGCCGGACGGATTAAATTTGGCTCTTAATAAATCCATAACTCTGTTCATACCGTCTTTTGTTTCAAAAGTTGAACCTGATTTTGAAGCTACAAGATAATTAGAGTTTGTAACATCTCCGTCAAGCTGTTGTAAAAATCTGTTAAAGCTTGTAGAATCGATATCAGAATAAAATTTAACTTTATCTCCTTTAAGATTCAATCCGTTAATGCCGAGCATGTGTTCAACCGTATGTTTTGAACCGCCGATGCCAAGAACTGTAAGAACTTTTGCATCGGTTTGTCCTCTTAGTTTATCAACCATGTCATAAATTTCATCAACTCTTTTTAACTGTTGTTTGGGTAAATCCGGCCAATTTAAAAACTGTCCTTCTTTTCCCGATCTTGATACAAATTCATCAACAGCCTTCGGTAAAACCGCTTCAACTTTTCTTGTTACCGCTTTACCAAAATTTGCTTCAATCTTTGTTGAAATACCTGATGACGGATGACTGATTGCCAAGCTGTTTAATACCATTGTAAAACCTCCTATTAATATTTCTCTACACACAAGTATATAAATTCCCTTGTTGTTATAAAATCGTCTAAAAAAATTTTTTGCTATTAACTATTTAAAAATATCAAGAAAATCTTTTACGAACCCTTTTATATTCGAAATAACGGTTGAATCTCCGTTTTCATCACAATATGTTGTGCTTGAACCGGGGAAAGATTTTGTTGTTATACGTCTTTGAGGCCCGTCTCCATAAGTATCTCTTGGCCAAAAATCTATCATTGAATCGGGATCTTGATAATAGTAGTATCTGTATTTCCCGTCGCTGTATGTTAAACCTATACGTCTGAACCCTCTATCTGTCTGAATTTCCATAAAAGTTCCGTCAAAATCTTTAGCGTATGATAAAAGTCTTCCGTCTTCATCATTTGCTATATCAACACGGTATCCGTATGGTTTGTCTTCTATATTATTTTTGTAAAAGAATGCTCCCAAGTCATCAGGTTGCAGTTTGCACAAATAGTCAAAATACTCCTTGTTTGCAATTTTTAGAGTCGGTTCTTTCTTAATTGCTCTAAAAAGTTTTCCCCAGAATCTGGATAGTTCTTTTTGCGTACTCGGAAGATAAACGGTTTCGTCTAAAACGGCATTAACAAGTTTGCTTTTAAATGCCGGTTTTGCAGAGTTTGCAGAATAATTTTTCACACTGTAATTGTTTTGAATTGATTGTACTTTCATAAAAACCTCCTTATATACTCAGATATATTAGAGGGTATATTAAACAGATATAGCATACAAGCGTATATTAAGAATTGTTAATAAAATTAGTGCTTTCTGAATCCGTATTTTCTTGATATTGATCTTCCGATTGAATTGATTTTTCCCTCAATGCACCCTCTGCATTTTTCCGGAGCATCGTTCAAGCAGATTTTGTTTGGATAAATTTCGTATTTAGGTCTGTATTCAACACCTGTAACATTTGGCATAACAACATTTGCACCGCTTTGAAGAGCAATTATTCTGCCGTTTGGATTAAGTGTTTCCATTGCTGTTGTTGCCGGAATATTAATATTCGGGAGGATTATTCTAGTTAATGCCATAACTTTTAAGGCAAGCCAAAAGTCTCCGTTTCCCGCATCTTTGAACGGGGTTTCTTTGTGCGGAATAAAAGGACCTATTCCGACCATATCAGCATCAAGTTCTTTAAAGAACAGAATATCATCCGCTAAAGATTCAATTGTTTGGTCAGGAAGTCCGACAAGACAGCCTGTACCTGTTTCATAACCCAATTTCTTTAGGTTGAAAAGGCAATTAAACCTGTTTTCTATACTTGCCCCCGGGTGCATATTTGTATAAAGTTTTTTGTCGGTAGTTTCTATTCTTAAAAGATATCTGTCTGCGCCTGATTTTTTATATGCTTTGTAGTCTTCATAGGTTTTTTCTCCGATACTTAGAGTAAGCGCTGTATCAAGCTTTTTTATACCGCTTATTATTTCGCACATTTTATCCGTGTCGTAGTAATCATCTTCGCCGGATTGAAGAACAAGGGTTTTGTAACCCATAGCTACAGCATTTTTGGCGGTTGACAATATTTCGTTTACAGATAATCTGTACCGTTCAACCTTGTTATTAGCAGAACGCAGTCCGCAATACTTGCATTGACGCTTGCAAATATTTGAAAATTCAATCAGCCCCCTGAGATGAACTTCATCTCCGACATTTTCATGCCTGATTTGATTGGCGGTTTTAAAAAGCCAATCATTTTTTGTTTTGTCAGATAAAATATCGATAATTTCTTGTCTGTTCATAAAAACATTTTATCACTACAGATTTTTTTTGTATTCCGTTAAGAGTTTGTCAACTGTGACTTCGAGAGCTTTTGCTACAAAAGAAAGTGGATATTTTGTTAAAAATGCGGTAATTACTTAAAAATCTCCAAGGCTCTTTCTAAAATTCCGTTCATATAAGCAATTGCCATGCCGTAATTTACAACAGGAATTCCCTGTTCCTTTGCCAGCTTAAGTCTTGTTTGCATCTCCGCTTCGTTTATCATACATCCCCCGCAATGAATGATTATATCGAATCGATATAAATCTTGCGGAAAGTCCCCACCCTGCGTAAATTCAAAATTTAAGTTTTTGCCGGTATAATCAGTCAGCCATTTTGGGAATTTTACGGTTCCTATGTCGTTGCATTGTCTGTGGTGGGTGCATCCTTCAGATATCAATACTTTTGAACCGTCTTTTAGGGCTGAAATCACTTTAGCACTGTTAATCAGCTCGTTTAACTTGCCTTTATACCTTGCCATTAGTATTGAAAAGGAGGTTAAAGGAATATCTATCGAAACGATATATTTTACTTTTTCAAATACCTGAGAATCTGTAATGACAAGATTTGGTTTTACTTTTTCTAAAGTTTCTTCCAATTCTTCCGGCTGAACACATATTGCCGTGGCATGCGAATCGAGAATTTCTCTCAAAACATTCTGCTGAGGGAGTATAAGCCTTCCCTTCGGAGCGGATTCGTCAATCGGGATAACGAGTATAATTATGTCGCCCGATTTTATTAAATCCCGTAAAATATATCGATTCGATATATTTTGACATGAGATTTTTACAAGTAGTTCTTTTAGTTCATTTATCCCTTTTCCTGTCTTGGCGGAAATATACAGTTCCCCTCCCTCGAAGGGCGGGTGTTGAATCAAGTCACATTTATTATATGCAATAACGTAAGGCAACTTTCTTTCTTCAAATTGCTTTATCAAATCTTTGTCATAATCATTTATTCCAACAGTAGAATCAACAACAAGAACTGCTATATCCGTTTTGCCAAGAACCTGCATTGTTTTTTCCACCCGCAGTTTTCCCAATGCACCATCGTCGTCAAGTCCTGCTGTATCAATTATTACCACAGGTCCAATGGGTAAAATTTCTATCGCTTTCTTGACGGGATCTGTTGTCGTGCCTTTAATATCAGAAACAACAGATAGTTGTTGATTTGTAAAAGCATTAACCAAGCTTGATTTACCAGCATTTCTACAGCCAAAAAAGGCTATGTGCATACGTTCTGATGATGTTAAGGTATTTGTCAACATTTGTTTTCTCCGTTCGATTTTATTTCATGCTGGAAAAAGTTGTATGTTTTGAGGATATTAGCAAGAGCCGAAGTCAAAAGCGTTTTCCGAAAAATAATAACTTTTGGAAAGTCTTAAAATCTGAAATCACGGCTTCCGTTTTCTATCTCTTTCAAGTTCCCCATCAGGATTTCTCGTACTTTTTCATTCGGAACATTATTTATTTCTTTTTCTATCAGTGCTTCGCCGACTTTCTTTGTTTTAGCAGTTGCATAATCTTCAAGAAATTCTTTCAATGTAATCAAAGCGTTTGGATGACAGCAGTTTTGAATCTGTCCGGTTTTGCATAGCGACATAAAGCGGTCGCCTGTTCTGCCTTCTCTGTAGCAAGCTGTGCAGAAAGACGGTATATGCCCCTGTTCCATAAGCCATTTGACAACTTCATCCAATGTTCTTTGGTCTGAAACATTGAATTGCTCAGTATCGGTCGGTCGTTCTTCTTGTGTATAACCTCCTACAGAGGTTCTTGATGCGCCTGAAACCTGCGAAACGCCAAGTTTTAAAAGCTTTTCTCTGACTTGTTCCGTTTCACGGGTAGAAATGATTATGCCTGTATAAGGTACGGCAATACGTGTCAGTGCAACAATTTTAGTAAAAGTTTCGTCGTCAATTCCGTTGTCAAAAGCGTTCGGGTCGATATCGTCAGCTTTTTTTACTCTCGGAACGGAGATTGTATGAGGTCCGACCCCGTGAACAGCTTCTAAATGCTCGGCATGCATTAAAAGCGCTGCAAATTCATACTTGTATCTTTCAAGTCCGAAAAGAACCCCTAATCCTACATCATCAATACCGCCTTCCATTGCCCTGTCCATAGCCTCAGTATGGTATGCATAGTTGTGTTTAGGGCCTGTAGGATGTAATTTTTCATAAGATTCTTTGTGGTAGGTTTCCTGAAATAAAATATAAGTACCGATTCCGGCATCTTTTAATTTGCGGTAATTTTCAACGGTAGTTGCTGCAATATTTACATTTACTCTCCTGATAGCACCATTTTTATGTTTGATTGAATAAATCGTTTTGATACACTCCAAAATATATTCAATCGGATTATTAACAGGGTCTTCGCCGGATTCTATCGCAAGACGTTTATGTCCCATATCCTGAAGCGCAATAACCTCTGCTTTAACTTCTTCCTGTGTAAGTTTTTTTCGTGGAATGTGAGTGTTCTTAGCGTGATAAGGACAGTATACACAACCGTTTATACAGTAATTTGAAAGATAAAGCGGTGCAAAAATAACAATTCTGTTTCCGTAAAATGCTTTTTTTATTTCTTCTGCAAGCTTATAAATCTTGTCAATCACGGATTTATCATCACACGCCAGCAATATGCTTGCTTCTTCGTGGCTCAAACCCTCGCAGTGAACTTGTTTTCCGTTGCGAACGGGGCGAGCTTTATTTAAAATTTTATCTATTAATTCTAAATTGTTCTTATTTTTTTCAGCGTAATCAAGAGTTCTCAAAACTTCCTCATGATTAATAAATTCTTCCGCTTTCATTGATTTTTTGTTGTACATTCTTTTTTCCTTTTTCCTTTTTCCATTCTATACATTTGAGTAAACTGTTTTGGCATTTACATGTTCAAGCCTTCCGATTTTGCCGGTCAAAGAGTTTATTGTATCAGCAGGTGCATCAAGCACTACACTGATTATTCTTATATTTTTCTGCTTATAAGGTATACCGAATCTGCCGATAATAAATTGCGAATATTCTGTCAAAAGATTCTGAATATCGCAGATTACGGCATCATTTTCTACTATTATGCTAACTATTGCTACACGAGTGTCCATTTTTATACCTCTAATCGGAGTACATTTCGCTAAACTACAAGTTATAGGCGTTACTACCGGTACTCCTCTTAACAAACTTCAAGCGGGTTCACGCTTATACTAAAAATGTCGTGCCTATAAAGACACGACATTTTTTAAGAATCGGTATCTTTTTCCAAAGGTTCGGAATTTTATGAAAAAATTCATTTACCCCCTCGTGAATCAGGCACACGAATATTATCAAATAAATACTGACCTCTGTCAACCCGATTTAAGGCAATATTATTTTTGACAAACATAGTTCACATAATTTTAATAATTCTCATTAACTAATCCTTTAGTATTACTTTGTAACAAAATTTAACAATTGCAAAGTGCTATGTTTTACAAGGGTTTTCGCTTTATTGCAGTTTTTTTGAAAGTATATTGTGTACAAATAATATTGAATATATGGTATGTTGCTGATATAAATAAAAGGGAGTTTATAGCTCTTTAGTAGTATATTAATTAGGATAAGGGTTAAAATCATGACATTACCAAACGTAGCTTATTTTTCAATGGAAATTGCAATGGACCAATCGCTTAGTACATATTCAGGCGGATTGGGCTTTCTTGCAGGGTCGCACATGCTTTCGGCAGGATACTTACAAATGCCTATGGTGGGCGTTACAATGCTTTGGTCATACGGTTATTATGATCAGCGTATTGATCACTCCGGAAATGTTGAAGTTGCTTATATAAGAAAATATTACGACTATCTTGAAGATACCGGTATCACGGTGGATGTTGATACTTTCGGGGAAAAAGTTAAAGTAAAAGCGTTCAAAGTCAATCCGGAATTGTTCGGAACTTGTCCAGTTTATCTTTTAACAACAGATATTGACGGCAACAGCGATTGGGCAAAAAGCATTTCTCACAGGCTTTATGACGGCAATGAGAAAATTAGAATCGCTCAGGAGACTATTTTGGGTGTAGCTGGTATAAGAGTTCTTCAAAAAGCGGGCTATAATTTTGACGTTGTTCATATGAACGAAGGTCACGCTCTGCCTGCTGCGTTTGAACTTTTGAGACAATATAACGGCAATCTGGATGAAGTTAAGAGAAAGACCGTATTCACTACTCACACTCCGGTTGCAGCAGGAAATGAAGTTCACTGGGTTGATACGCTTCTTGAAGGCGGATTCTTTGCAGGTGCATCCAGAGACACAGCTATTAAACTGGGCGGAGAAAACTTCTCTCTTACTGTTGCGGCACTTAGAATGTCAAGAATAGCAAATGCAGTCTCTCAGCTCCACGGGCTTGTTGCTAACAAGATGTGGGAATGGGTTGAGGACAGATGCCCGATTAGAGCTATTACAAATGCCGTAAATCTTCAATACTGGCAGGATAAGAGAATAGCTAAAGTTCAAAACCATCCTGAAGAACTTCTTGCAGTTAAACGTGAAATGAAGGCAGAATTGTTTAAATATATAGCAAATGTTGCAGGTAAAAGATTTGATCCGGATGTTTTGACAATTACTTGGGCAAGAAGATTTGCAGATTACAAACGTGCATGGTTAATCCTTATGGATAAGGACAGAATCGGAAAACTTCTTGACGAAAACAAGGTTCAGATTATTTTTGCAGGTAAATTCCATCCGGATGACGTTATGGGTAAGGAAATGTTCAACAAATTGCTGAATCGTTCTCACTCATTAAAAAATGTTGTCGTTCTTCCAGGATACGAATTACAGCTTTCAGGCATGTTAAAAAGAGGTTCTGATATTTGGTTAAATACACCGTTGAGACCTTTTGAAGCATCAGGTACTTCAGGTATGTCGGCTAATATGAACGGCACGCTCCACCTGTCTATTTTTGACGGCTGGACGGTTGAAGGTACATTTAACGGAATTAACGGTTACACTGTTGAATATGAAGGCCTTGATGACGATATGCCTTGGGAAGAAAGACATTGGAAAGACCACGAATGCGTTATGAGCATTATTGAAGATCAAATTATTCCGACTTATTACAAGAATAAGAAAGAATGGGCAAGATTGATGAGACAAGCAATCAGAACATCTGAAGCATACTTCAATTCAGACAGAATGGTTATTGAATATTATAACAGATTGTATGCTCCTATTGCACACGACGATTGTTCCGCCGGTGAAAAGAAAAAAGAGCTTAATGTCTCCGAAACACCTACGTTTGATGCTTGGACGTATTCAAATATAAAATAAGTTATAGTGATTCTTCGGGCTTATAAAGCGTTGCCCTCAGAATGACAGAATAAGAAAAAAGCCGGAAAATCCATTTCCGGCTTTGTAATATCTGTCAGATATACATACTTTCAGTACCTTTTTCCAATTACAGCAAGTTGAGTGCGATACTTGGTGTTTGGTTCGCTGTTGACAACAATGTTGCTGCAGCCTGCTGAAGAATCT
>CALYTW010000006.1 GCA_945487905.1 uncultured cyanobacterium | reverse complement strand
TAAACAAAAAATATATTATAAAATATTTTATACTAGGCTCGGATAATAAGGAGAGGTAAATGAAAAGATTTATAAAACCATGTTTAACAATGACGTCCGTATTATATTTGTCTTTAAATACTGTTTTTGCAGCAACGCCTGCAGAACTGTATGATGATGTTTGGAAATTGGTAAACAAAAAATACTATGACCCTACAAATAATTCACAGGATTGGGCAAAATGGCGCTACAGATATGCCCACAAACTAAAGACAGTTGATGATGCTTATGTTGCAATAGATACCATGCTTGCCAGCCTAAATGACCCTTACACTAGGTTGTTACAGCCGAAAGAGTTTTCAGAAGAAACTCAATCCATTAAGGGTTCTTTGAAGGGTATCGGAACTCAAATCGGATTAAGAGACGGAAATCTTGTTATAATTGCACCGCTTGAGGATTCTCCTGCAGAAAAAGCGGGTTTGCTTGCTGATGACCAGATTCTTGAAATCAACGGAGAAAGCACAAAAGGTATTAATATTGATGCTGCTGCAGATAAGATAAGGGGCGAAAAAGGAACGTCAGTTACGCTTTTAATCCAAAGAAAGGGCGTTCCGAACAAGATTTACAGCATTGTACGGGACGAAATTGAAATAAAATCAGTTTCCTGCAAGCCTCCTTTTGAAACAAGCGTTATACCGGAGGATATTCAATATATCAGATTAAGCTCTTTTATCAGTAAAAACGCAGCTTCCGAAATTGAAACAATCTTGAATTCCGCAACTGACAAAAAAGGTTTTATTCTTGATTTGCGTTCTAACCCCGGAGGACTTTTAACTAACGCAGTCTATATTTCCGACATGCTTTTAAAGGGCGGCGTTATCGTAAGCACTGTTGACAGGGACAGATATAAAACGACAACAAGGGCAAGGTATAATCAGGTTACCCAAAAACCTGTTGTAGTCCTAATCAATAAAGGTTCTGCTTCCGCAAGCGAAATTTTAAGCGGAGCGTTAAAGGATAATCACAGAGCAACAATCGTTGGCGAACAATCCTTCGGAAAAGGGCTTGTTCAGGAAATTAATAAACTTCCGGATGAAGCCGGCATGAATATCACTATACAAAGGTATTTAACTCCGTCAGGAACAGATATTCATAAAAAGGGAATTACTCCTGATATTGTGGTAGAATTAACTAAGGAAAATGTTGATAATAAAGACGACATTCAACTGAAAAAAGCGATTGAAGTATTGAAAGAGATGACATGTCTTGCACGGCAGAATGGATAATTAAGAGCGATAAAAATGATAAAAAGTCTGTTATAGACAGACTTTTGGAAATCAGAGGAATCAAAAGCGGGGATGCAAAGAGAGAGTTTTTGCATCCTCTTGAAATTACCTTAACTCATCCGAACGCTTTTTGTGATATGAAAAAAGCGGTAGAAAGAATCGTTAAAGCTATTGATAACAAAGAAAAAATTCTTGTTTACGGGGATTTTGATGCGGATGGAGTTACTTCAACTTCTGTGCTTATAAAAACGCTGAAACATTTGGGCGGAGAAGCTGAATATTATATTCCTGACAGGGATACAGAAGGTCACGGGCTTAATACAAAGGCTCTCGTTCCGTTTTTGAAACCTAACGGTGCAAAACTTATTATTACGGTTGATAACGGGATAAGCAGTTATGATGAGGTTAAATTTATCAACAGCTTTGGAAAAGAAATTATTATAACAGACCACCACGAAGCACCTGAAAATCAGCCTCCTGCCTATGCAATAATAAACCCGAAAGCAATGAATTCACTGGACGAAAAACTAACTTCACATCAGATAGAAAGTCTTGCTGCTCTTGCAGGCGTCGGAGTTGCGTTTAAACTTGCACAAGGTCTTTTGGAACACTACAACAAGCTTGAATTCAGCTATGAACTTCTTCCTTTTGTTGCGGTCGGAACGATTGCGGATATTGTACCTTTAATCGGGGAAAACAGATATCTCGTAACAAAAGGATTGGAGTTGATTGCACAGGGACAACATTACGGCTTAAAACGCATGCTTGAAATTGCAGGTATAGGAACAGAGTCAGGATTGACTGCGGAACAGGTTGCCTTTACTATTGTCCCAAGGATAAATGCCTCCGGAAGACTCGATAATGTGGATTCAGCAGTCAAGTTGATGATTTCCGACAACAAACAGGAAATCGAAATGGCAATTGTAAATCTGGATAATTTTAACAAAGTTCGGCAGGAATTGTGTAATCAAATATTTGAAGAAGCTGATTCTATCTGGCAGTCAACAGGAATGAGAGATAATGCGATTGTATTATATAAACAAGATTGGCATATAGGAATCATAGGAATTGTAGCCTCAAAATTTGTTGAAAAATATTACAAACCGGCATTTATAATAAATTATTCTCCTGAAACAAAGCTTTTCAGATGTTCTGCCAGAGGAGTAAAAGAATTAAACATCTACGAAATTCTTTCAAATATCTCAGAATATTTTGAAGGTTTTGGCGGACATCAACTTGCAGGAGGTTTTTCGTTCAGCGAAGAAAAAGCTTCCTTTGAAACCATAAAAAAAGCTATTAATCAAACGGTTGACGAAATGCTCGGAGGTCAAAAATTAAGCCCTTCTTTGGATATTGATTTGGAATTGACCGTCGATGACATTGATGTTTCGCTTGTTGAAGAAATTTCAAAACTCGAACCTTTTGGAGCATCAAATCCTTCTCCGACATTTGTCTTAAAAGATTTGACACTAAAACAAAAGAAATTAATGGGTTCAACAAAAGAACATTTAAAACTTCTGATTGATACGCCAAACGGCACAAGAGACTGTATTTGGTGGTCGAGAGGAGATATTCCGCTCACATCGGGCGACAAGCTTGATATCGCTTTTGCTCCGCAATTAAATACCTTTAACGGAGTTACAAATATTCAATTGATTATCAAGGATATTCATTCTGAAGCGTTGAAAGAAGAAGAAAAATCGAAAATCAGAATTTATGATAACCGAAAAAAAACAAATATTCTTCCGCAGGTTGACGATTATATAAAAAATACTAAATTTAGTGTTTCAGTTTTTGTTGAAGATAAATCTGTTGCTGAAATGCTGAAACCCTATCCGAATATTACAAAAAACATAATCAATCGCAATACTGCCGTGAAAAATGACGTTTTAATGTTCTTTGATTACCCGTGTTCAGAGGATTTGTACGATAAAATTCGTCAAAAAGTTTGTCCTGCTTCAATTCACTACATGAATTACCAAACCTATCGAATCGATATAAATGATATTTTTAAAACTTTTGCGGGAATGATACGTTACTCCTGCAACAATCAGGATGGTAAATTTGATATTGAAAGAGCCTCTGCCGTACTCGGCATTACAGAAGAAGTTTCAGAACTTTTACTGGAAATTTTTGCTGATTCGGAAATAATTAAAATAAAAGATTCAAATGATAATATATATCGAATCGATATATATGAAGGAATTAATTTGTCAAAAATTTGTAAAAACTCAAAATATGAAGAATTTATTGGATTAATGAATTCAATACACGAATACAAAAACAATTTTATGCAAATGGAGTTGTAGAAAGGACTGCTATGTTGAAATTTTTAAAAGAACATTTTGATTTTAAAATATACGGAGTTACTATGTTAAGCATTTTAACAGCACTAGCCATTATACCTTGCAATATGTTTCTGCCCGAACGCTTTGGTTACGAAAATGGGCTTTTGGAAAACATTCAGATGTTTTGTTTGTTTACAGGTCTGTATTTTGCTTTTACTGCTAGAACTGAGAAAAAGTTTTTTATTTTTGCGGGACTTGTGCTTACTATTTTAATGCTTAGAGAAGTAAATTGCGGACGAACATTATTTTTTCCGATTCCAGGAGAAGTCAATGCCTTTTACAGCTGGAATCAAATAAAATACGGCTATCTGGCTCATCCGTTGTTCGGACTTTATATGGCTTCAACCGCAGTCTATTTTTTATGGAACAAGTTGTTTGTAAATCTTTGGAATATTATAAAAAAGATAAAATTCCCTATTTGGAATGTTTTGCTTATGATTTTAGGAATGTTTCTGAGCTGGTACACTGAACATACTATGGATAATGAGATTTTGGAAGAAATTTCGGAACTTCTTTTCTATGTTTCGCTGATTGGAATAATTTATCTTTATTCAAGAAATGAAAAGTTTATGCTAAAATAAAAAGAGACTGTTACAAATCAAAGGCAACTTAGTGGATAGTATTATCGAAAAGTTAAAAGGACAAATTATAGTATCTTCGCAGGCTATGCCAGATGAACCGCTTTATGAAGAAGTTTGTATGACAGCCATGATGAAGTCTGTTATAAACGGCGGAGCTAAAGTTCTGAGAGTAGCAGGCACTCGTGATGTAAAAATAGCAAAGAGTTTAGGTGCTGTCGTTATCGGTATTACCAAGCCCGAAAAACTTCCCGAAAACTGGAAAAGCGTTGTATATATTACACCTACATTAAAAGAAGTTGAAGAACTTATCGAAGCTGATGCCGATATAATTGCATTCGATGGGACATCCCGCCATAGGGAAAAATGTACGCTGAATGAAATAATTGCAAAAATACACGAGGCAGGGAAATTAGCAATGGCAGATATTTCGACACTTGAAGAAGGAATAAATTGTGCAAATGCCGGCACAGATATAATTTCTACGACACTATCCGGCTATACTGATGAAACTCAAGAAGATTGTGATACACCGGCCTTTGATTTGCTTGAAAGACTTGTTAAAGTCGTTAAAAATCCGGTCATACTCGAAGGCAGAGTGTGGTATACCGATGACGTTAAAAAAGCCTTTGACCTTGGGGCTTATGCGGTCGTAATAGGTTCAGCAATAACGAGACCACAATTGATTACAAAAAGATTTATGGAGTACAAAAATGCATAAAGCACTTGCCTTTGATATCGGAGGTACAAAAATATACAGTACAATTGTTGACGAAGGCGGCAAATTATTATATGAGCCTGTCAAATTTTCGACACCCAAAGACATTGACGGAATCAAAAAGATTCTAATAAGCCAAATAAAAAAATACGAAGATGAAGTTGATGTCGTTGCGATTGCTACAGCTGGTGCAGTAAACAACGAAAATACTGCAGTTATAGGTTCTACAGGGAATCTTGTCGAAGGTTACTACACAATTAATTTTCAAAACTTAAGCAAAAAGCCGGTTTTTATAGAAAATGATGCTAATTCGGCAGCTTGGGCAGAATACAAAATCGGTGCTTCAAAAGGGTCAAAAGTATCGGTAATGCTGACATTAGGAACTGGAGTCGGCGGAGGAATTATTATTAATGACAAAATTTTGAAAGGCAAATCCGGTGCTGCAGGGGAAATGCATTTTAAAATGTATCCTGACCACAGACGTAAATGTTCATGCGGAAGCTGGGACTGCTATGAAGCTTATGCTTCAGGAACAGCGCTTAAAATAACGGCCGGAGAAATGCTAAACGACAAAAATGTCACTACATACGATGTAATTGAAGGGGTTAATAACGGAAATAAAAACATGCTTGCTGTTTTTGACAGATGGCAAAATGATATAACAACAGGTATAATTGGGCTTGCAAATATTTTTGACCCTGATTGTATTGTTCTATCAGGCTCTATGGCGCAGTTTGTGGATTCAAAGAAAATCGAAGATGCCGTGAACGCCGATATTGTGACGACACCTACATCAATCAGGATAGCGACAGCAGGGAATTTTTCGGGTATGATAGGGGTATCTCTCCTTGCTATGGAAAATTTAAAGGTTTAATTATGGGGAAAGCCAAAAGCAGAAATTTAAACAGACATATAAACGATAAATTCAAATATATGACGAGAGAATCGGCACTGGAATCTGTTGTAAAAAATATGGATAACAAAGATGCAATTATTGATACAATTACCTTGTTTGATTTTACTGCAGAAGATATGCTTGAAGCGGGTGCAGAGTATGAAGATGTTATGGCGCTTGGCGGTCTGATTCGTTAGATTTTAAATAACTTTCAAAACTTTTGTCTTCAACCTTGTAACCGCATCCTTCGTGAAGTTTTCCGGGGTAACCTATTGATTTTGCGGGGTATGTTCTGCACATTCTTAACCTTTTATTGTAAACCGAACATAATCCTTCGTCTGTCACATACTTACACGCAAAAATCAGATTCCCGAATTTGTCTTTTCCTCTTATATAAAACCTCTTATATGCGGGAAAAAGAAACTGCAAAATTTTAAAATCCGTTGTTGTGTAAGTATCAAAGCTGTACATATAGCGGCAGCATCTTCCACATTTTAGACACTTGCCCGTAATTTTGTACTCCATTTTTTCGGGTACAAAATACGAAAGAAATTCATTTTTTATGGTTTCTAAAAATCCGAACATAAATGTGCTTTATCGCTCTTGTATGATAATGATTATCTTTACCCCTGAAGATTTACCCCTTACTCTTCCCTAAAGGATAGTTCAGGCAGATTCTTTTTCAGAACAGAACGCAGATTTGCCATTTGAGCTTCAATAGTTTCGTCCGTAAGCGTTGAATTTGCATCCTGCATTTTTAATCTAAATGCTATTGATTTAAAGCCCTCTTGAACATGTTCGCCTTCGTATAGGTCAAAAACTTCACAGCTGTTGAAAATTTTATTATCAACACCTTTTTTAATAACCTTTTCCAAATCAGCCCAGCTTACTTTTTTGGGTAAAATTACCGCCAAATCTCGCTGTACTTCGGGGAATTGCGGAAGTTTTTTGTATCTTACGACATTTTCGTTAACAGCTTCTGAAAGCATATTCAAATCCAATTTAAAAAGATACGCATCCTGATTGAGTTTTAATTTACCCTTCAATTCCGGATGAATTTCTCCGTAATAACCTATGATTTCGGGCGACTTGCCGAGCATCGTTAAAACAGCTGTTTTGTATGGATGCAAGGTTTTATGAGATTCTGCAAGCGTGGAATCGGCAAGGAGAGAAAACTTGATTCTTCTCTTAAGTCCGAATTCATCCAAGACTTTGTCTACCACACCTTTTACCGTATAGAAATCAACTTTTCCGGTACATTGCCACAAAGATTTTTGGATATTACCGGTTATTACTCCGGATAAAACGAGAGTTTCCTTTACCCCGGAATTTTTTTCATCAGCCTGAGCAATCTTAAGATAAGTTCTTCCGATTTCATAACCCCAAAAATCTTTTTGACCGTTGTCGTAGTTGTATTTCATACAATTAAGCATGCTGGCAGCCATTGTTTGACGGAGCATTGCAAAATCTTCTGAGGCAGGATTATTGACAAAGACTGCATTTTCTTCATCAAAAGTCATATTAAACTGTTTTAATAAAGGTTTTCCTATAAGCGAAGATGTTTGAATTTCATTCAAACCGCAGGCAAGCATAATTGAATGAAGTTTCGATATAATTCTTTCCATTTTTGAAAAATCAGCGGAACAAGATTTGCTTGGAAGGGTCGGTGTAATTTTGTCATAACCGTTGATTCTCGCAATTTCTTCTATCAAATCACACTCTCTTGAGACGTCTGCTGCCCTAAAGGATGGGACTTTAACCTTGCAAGCCGCATCATTCTTACCTAAAATTTCAAACCCGAGTTTTTCTAAAATAGTTAAGCATTTTTCCTGTTCGATTTCGCATCCCAAAAGTCTCTTTATTTGGGCATATCTGAGAGTTAACTCTAAAGCATCCGAGCTGATATCTCCTGTTTTTACGACTCCATCAAACTTAGCATCGGCATATTTTATAAGCAAATCGACCGCTCTTAAAAGCCCGCATCTAACGGCTTCTATATCGACACCCCGTTCGTATCTTGCGGAGGCTTCGGAGCGATAACCGACACTTCTTCCGCTTCTTCTTGTTGCAGCGGGGAAGAAATATGCACCTTCGAGAGCTAAATTTCTTGAGTTGACATCGATTTCCGAATTTGAACCGCCAAAAACGCCTCCCAAACAAACAGAAGTTTCTTTAGTGGCAATCAAAACCGAATCGTTTGTAAGAGTTCTTTCGACTTCATCCAGCGTAACTATTTTTTCGCCATTATCGGCACGTCTTACACAGAGGTAACCGTTTAATTTGTCATAATCGAAAGCATGAAGCGGAGTTCCAAATTCAAGCATAACGTAGTTTGTAATGTCAACAACATTGTTAATTGCCCTCATGCCGGACGATTCAAGCCTTTTTTGCATCCAATCCGGAGAAGGTTTTATTTTAATATCTTTCAGAATAGCAATTGAATAGTATTTACAGACCTCAGGATTCTTTATTTCGACTTTGAAATCAGCTTTTATATTGTCATCAGAGAGTATTACAGGCATTTTTAAAGGTTTGTTAAATAATGCCGACAATTCTCTTGCGATACCGATTACGGACATTTGGTCTCCTCTGTTAGCAGTTGGAGCTGTGTGCAAAATGTAATCTTTTTCAAAACCTAAAACCTTCTCGACATCAAGCCCGATTCCTACGTTTGGGAAAATTCTGTTAAGAATTAAAATTCCGTCTTCCTGCTGATAATTTCTTTCTGAAACACCGAGTTCATCATCGGAACAAAGCATACCCTGAGACTCAACTCCACGAATAACAGCAGGGGTAAGCTCGAATTGTTCTCCGGTTTTTCTGTCCAAAACTTTACTGCCGACAGAAGCGTAAGGGATAATTTGACCTTCCTGAATATTTTGCGCTCCGCAAACTACCGTTTTGACCTCTGAACCTGTATTGACAGTCACAAGATGAAGTTTTTCAGAGTTCGGGTGCGGGTCAATCTTTTCAATTTTAGCCGTAATTATATTTGTAAACTTCGGTCTGACTTCTTCGACTGCTTCGACTTCCAAACCGCTCATAGTAAGCTCGTGTGCTATTTGAGCCACATCAATATCGCTTAAGTCAACCAAATCATTTAACCAATTTAAAGAAACCTGCATAATTTTTACCTCTCTTTTTTAATAATTATATAACAAACAGGAATAAGGAAACGTCATTCTGAGCGAAGCGAAGAATCTCTTTTACCTTCCACGTCATTCTGAGGCTTTAGCCGAAGAATCTCGTTAAATTTTAAGAGATCCTTCGGTCGTTTCACTCCCTCAGGATGACGGAAATAAAAGCCATCAGGATGACAGAATACGTCATTCTGAGCGAAGCGAAGAATCTCTTTTACTTTCCACGTCATTCTGAGGCTTTAGCCGAAGAATCTCGTTAAATTTTAAGAGATCCTTCGGTCGTTTCACTCCCTCAGGATGACGGATTGTTTAAGGGATCCTTCGGGCTGATGCCCTCAGGATGACAGAAAAAAGAAAAGCACCTCAGGATGACGGAAGCACCTCGGGATGACGGATTCGACCATTGTCATTGCAAAATAAAAACGAGGCTGCCAAAAAGCATAGGCAACCTCGTTTTTGTCATTAATCTAATATTTATACAAGAAATGATGCAAACAAATCTATCATTTTTTGACCGTTTACAAATACCCAGAAGTCATCATGGCCTGTTATATCGCAACCAATGTAGATACCTGTTTCTGAGGTTATATTTTTGAGATTACCATAGTCGTCAACGAACCTTGAATCTCTTATTGCCTTTGCTGTAGATTTGTCGTAGCTTGTTACTTCAATTTCGCCTTCGTTGGTATACTTCGTATACGTAAAGTTATCACCTTTACTAGAAAGATCAAATTTACTTGTTAGACCATCACCAAACGTATTATCCAATGCATGCATAGCTCCATAAAAATATGACTTAAGTGTTTTTGCAGCATTTTCAGCTCTTGTTGCATCAAAGCCTTGTTTAATAGCAGCTTGCTTCAATGTAGCAACTGTATTAGTGCTAAAGTTTGCAATAGCATTATCTCTTGACGTTGCCCAACCTTTGTCCAAACCACCGACAGGAATCTGGATACCACCAGTGCTTATTCCAGCCTTTGATGTATCAAATACCGGTTTCTCAACAGTAACTGGGATATCCTTAGTACCGATTTCGACTCCATTGACCATAACTTTTACTTTAATTATTTCATTACCATCTTGAGTTCCCGGAGTGAACGTAATTTCGCCTGTATCAGGATTTACTGTTGCAGTAGAACCGGTATTGCCACCAACGGTTTCAATACCGTAAGTAATTTGTGGTATTGGGGTTTGCGTGCTTGGGTCGGGATTTATGTTAGCCGTACAAGAGAAATATTGAGCAGAACCGCCAACATAACAACTCGGATCTTGAGGGCTGTTCCAATTTTGCACCTTATAGCTAAAAGGATCAACCTCTTCAGTAATTACTCCAGCATCCATCAGCTCTTTGTATTTAGTATGAACCGCGTCAATCTTCTCTTGCAGTGCCTTTTTCGACATAAGTTGTTCGATGGCTGTTTTGTAGTCATCTCCAAATGTAGACTTGATAAAGCTGTTCAGGGATTCGTTTCCGAGAGCTGATAGTGCATCCAGATAAGCTATTGCAGAATCTTTAAGTACCGCTATAGCAACGGAGTCATTGTTGTAAAGTTTGTTGAAATTGTTGTATAAATCCTCAACATCTCCGTTAGAAGAACCCAAACCCAAACCTGATTTGAACTCTGCATAGTTTTCACTAATAAGTTCTATCATTTTATTTACAATAGCGCCATCATCATCATTTTTAATTTCGCCACTCATGACCATTCTATAAACGGTTTGCAATATATTGTAATAAAGACCTTGTGATTCAACATAGTTAACATCAGCAGAAGCCAGAGCGTTTGCAAAATGTACTCCAAATGTCTTGAAGAGTTCATTGTAAAATTTATCATCGAGCGTTTGGGCGGATCGATTGGGTGAGGTCCCCTGGGATTGGGCCCCCTGTGATATGTCATCCGGGGATGTGTCATCCGGGTATAGTGCATCAAAATCAGACAAAGTAATCAGCACCTCAAGTGCTTTTCCATATTTAGAGGTTTGAAAATTACCAAGCTGATCTACAATCTCATCGAATGTCATGCCGAAGCACTCTTCGCTTATAAATCCTTGGATAGCTTCATCAAATTCAGACTTAAATTTGTTATAAGCATCATCATCATAGCTGCCTAATATTTTCTTAGCAAGAACTGCAAGCTGTAAACCATTAAGCCCTTGAGCATCGTCCCAGTAGTAAGGGCTTAAATCGCTGTCAGAGGTTCTGTTTGAACCGATTCCTGCAGATGCAAAATAATTTTCAACAATATCGACAATTTCATCTGCAATGCTCTCTAACGCAGCAGTAGGACCCAAACTTCTTACATAAGCAGTAAGAAGTGACTGGAAGTCCGTATCTCCGATATAAGAGGCAGGAACTTCGTTGTTTTTCTTAGCCTCTTGTAAAAGTTCATTAAATTTAGCTTGACCGTATCCGTTAGCTCCTGTTCTAGCGATAGCTTGAGTGAGCAACTCTTTAAGATTTTCGACCTCAAAATTACTATTCATATTTGCCATAACTGACGCTTCAAGGGAGGCTCTCGGAACATGATATTTTAAGTCTTGCGGAATTTTGACACCTTGATAGCCTTCTGGACTGCAAACAGCATCCAAAGCAGCTCTTACTTTTTTATAAGCATCCAGTTTAGCCTGCATTTCCTCAACTTCCTTAGAATCAAGTGCATTTCTGTTATTGAGCCTAGTACCTGAAATTTTGCCATTAGTTTTGGTATCAAAAATTTTATAAACCTGCGAAACTTCGTCTTTGGTAAGGTTTAAGCCGACACCTTTAACATATTTTGTAAACTCGCCTTTTGTAAGATAATCGTCATTATTTGCATCAGCTTCATCTACAACATCCTTTGAGTTTTTGCCGTTTTGAATGAGGTACTCAAAAAATTTCTGTAATGCGTTGATTTCATTTGACATAGTATAATCTCCTTTTCTTGTAAGAATGAATATTTCCATGTACTACGGCAAATTCTACCAAAACTTTAGCATTTTAAAATCAATTGTTACATTTCTTAACATCCACTCCGTCATTCTGAGCGAAGCGAAATACGTCATTCTGAGGCTTTAGCCGAAGAATCTCTTTTACTTGAATCCCTTGTGTCATTCTGAGCGAAGTTTTATTTACCCCCGAAGAATCTCGTTTACTTTAAAGGGATCCTTCGGTCGTTTCACTCCCTCAGGATGACAGAAAAAGAAAACCCCTCAGGATGACGGATTGTTTAAGGGATCCTTCGGGCTGACGCCCTCAGGATGACAAAAGCACCTCAGGATGACAAAATACGTCATTCTGAGCGTTCGCTATGTCTAAAAACAGGACGATTTCGGCTATATAATGCAAAAGGTTGATTTACTCATACTCAAATAATGTTATAAATACAATGAAAATAAATGCTTTTCTAAAACGAATCGTTAGCAAAGGCTTGATTAATAAAGAAAAAAACACTATTATATCAGTATTATGGATGAAAATTATAATATAAATTTTGATGACATAAGAAAAATGTTAGAGGATGAGCATTATCAAAAAAACGATATTGCCGAGCTTGAGCAGGCTTTTGAATTCGCAAAATCAATGCACGAAGGACAATTCAGAGTCTCTGAAGAACCCTATATTATTCACCCGATGGAAGTTGTTAAAATACTCATAGGTTTAAGAGCCGATAAACATACCATTATTGCAGGATTCTTGCACGATATCCTCGAAGATACAAATACTAAACCCGATGAAATTAAGGAAAAATTCGGCGATGACGTTCTCAATCTCGTTCAAGGAGTCACTAAACTGGGAAAATTGCAGTTTAAATCAACAGAAGAACGTCAGGCAGAAAATTTTAGGCGAATGTTTATTGCAATGGCTTCAGATGTCAGGATTATTCTTTTAAAACTTGCCGACAGGCTTCATAATATGCGAACCCTGAACTATATGTCCGCAATTAAACAACAAAAAATTGCACAGGAAACAATTGATATATTTGCCCCTCTGGCTAACAGATTAGGTGTCGGTAAAATTAAAGCAGAGCTTGAAGATTTGTCCCTTAAATATCTTCATCCAGATAAATATTACGAAATCGCTCAGCTTGTTTCACAAAAAAAAGCCGAACGTGAATTGGCTGTAAATGAACTGATTTCAACTATTTCAAAAGAAGTTACAGCAAGCGGAATTAATGCTAAAATAACAGGAAGGGCTAAGCATTACTACAGTATTTATAAAAAAATGGAACGACTTAATGTTCAGTTCCACGATTTGTACGACATTACCGCCGTTCGTGTAATCGTAAATACCGAAAAAGAATGCTACGAAGTTTTGGGGCTCATTCACTCCCGTTTTAAACCCATCCCGGGAAGGTTTAAAGACTATATTGCAATGCCAAAGGGCAACATGTACCAATCTCTGCATACTTCCGTAATCGGCCCTCGCCAAAAACCGCTTGAAGTCCAAATAAGAACATGGCAAATGCACGAAATCGCTGAGTATGGTATCGCTGCTCATTGGAGATATAAGGAAAAAGGTTCCAAAAAGGCAGACTCTGCAAGTGATATAAAATTTTCGTGGATGAGAAAACTCGTTGAATACAACAAAGACACACAAGATGCCGTAGATTATGTCGATTCGGTTAAACTCGATATATTTTCAGACCAAGTTTTTGCCTTTACTCCCGGAGGAGATGTAATAGACCTGCCTCAAGGAGCTACTCCGGTTGACTTTGCATATCGTATCCATTCCGATGTCGGTCACAAAACTGTCGGAGCGCTGATTAACGGTCGTATTGCCCAGCTTGATACACACCTTAAAAACGGCGACATCGTCGAAATTATGACCTCGAAAGTTGCAGCACCAAGACTTGATTGGCTTAATTTTGTTATTACAAAACAGGCAACATCAAAAATTAAACAGTGGTATAAAAAGAATAAACGAGAAGACCATATTGAAATCGGACGTGCAAATCTTGAACACGAATTAACAAAAACAGTTTTTGATGATTATATGAAGTCGGGCGAATTTGAAAAAGTTGCTAGACAGATGAATTACGTCAGCTCGGAGGATTTGTTTGCAGCACTGGGCTACGGAGAAACAACTTTAAATAAAATTATTAACAGGCTTTCAAAACCTAAACAGGAACAGAACGAGGAAAGAATATTCCAGCATCATTCTAAAAAATCTTCCGAAAAAGATATTATCGGTTTGGAAGGCCTTTTGTATTCATTTGCACGATGCTGTTCTCCAATTCCGGGAGAACCGATTGTCGGTGTTGTAACTCGCTCAAAAGGTGTAAGCGTTCATCGTTTGGATTGCAAAACTCTAGACGATATTCCGCCCGAAAGACTTTTGGATATTCACTGGTCAGGAAATAACATAAACAAGACTTACACAACAACTATCCGTGTCGAAACAGCCGAAAAAATGGGCTTGTTAAAAGATATTATCGGTGTCGTTTCGGATAACAATACAAACATCGTTTCTGCAAATGTAAAATCAAAAGGCAGGGTTGGTATTATTGAACTCGGCATAGAACTTGATAACATTGATACTCTGCGTCGTGTAATGACTGCTATCCAAGCAATGCCGGATGTTTTCAGCGTAAAGAGAATTCAAACGTCACATACGAACAGTTCTTCACAGAATTTTACAAAGAAAAGCAACAAGGTTCAGAAAAAACCTCTGAAAAAAAATAATTAAGATTTCTTAGGCTTTTTGCTTTGCACTTCCGAAGAATAATTTTTGTAAAAGTCCACAGCATTTGTTAAACCAATTCTTATGTTTTTCAGTCTTGTCATATCCTCTTGGTAGTCTTTAACAATTTGTTTTAGCTTTTTTTTATTTTTTGCTCTTAACTCTATCAAATTTTCATAATAATTTCTGATTGATTCTTCCAATGCATCATAGCACGCCGTCAGGGCATCTTCATTTTCTTTACCTAAGTTAATAGGAATTAGCTCCGATGTGCCAAATCTATCCCGACTCTTTGCATTGCCATACACTTTTTGTGATATTTCCGTGCTGAAAATATCTTTTATTTTATCCGCAAGATCTTTAACTTTTGCTACTTCCTTGTCTGATTTATCTTTTTGAAATATATGCAATTCCTTAAACTGTCTCGTATAATTATAAATATGTGCAGATTCATCTTTTTTTGCATTAGAATAATTTTTCCCGACAAGAATAAGTAATTCATACTGTCGGTTCTGGTTTACCTTTATTATCTTTCCGTTTTCGTCTCTAGAAACTTTTACCAAACGTAATTGGATATCTTCGTATCCGGAAGGTTGTTTTTCTCCCATAGAATATTTTAATTCTTCCGGTAAAATGTAAGGTTTTATATCTTCATTACGCATATCCAATCGGATATCCAAATCCGGCATAAGAACATATCCCCTTTCGTAATCTTCGGAAGTCGGTCTGTAACCACGTAAAACAGCTTCTTTTAAGTGCATTGGGTTTTCCGCAAGTACATAATTACGCTTGTCTAATTCCATAAGAATTTTTTCAATTAAAATTGAAAGGTCATAAATATTTTTGGAGTATACAGTTGCCCTTATACGATCAGGTACATGAAATGAGCCTGAGCGTATAATTTTTGAAACAACAGAGCTTGCTGTTTTGATTGCATACGGTTCACAATATGATCTGTCAAATGATACCCCGAAATCTTTTAATAAGCCGGCTATAACTTCCAGAACTTCCATATATTTCGTTGATACACCCCTAAGTTCTTTATTAGTTTTATCAGCCGCTGCTTCTATTAATTCCACCATTCTTGCTTTAAATGAAACTGTATCAGCAGATAGCGGTTTCGACATTTTTAAACCGGTATTTGTACTGTTATATTCCGCTCCTTTATTGTTGTTTACAGAGCTTCGGCTAAATAATTTCAAACTGTTTAATGGTAAAATGTTCATATATAAATTCCGACTAGACTACACAATGTTAGTAAAAACGCTAAATACTAAAATTTGACCAATTTTAATGAATTATTAAGAAACATTTACAGTTTCTTTTAATGTTTCTTCAACTTTGTTCTCGAAACCTGTCATTTCACAAATTTGTCTTGCCCATTCCCTTACAATTTCTTCATCACTCAATTTGTAAGAAATCGGTTTACCGATTTTTATTGTCATATGTTTTTGAAAAAGTCGTTTTGCATATCCGTCAAATCCGCATACAGCCACAGGCAGAATATCCGCTTCAAATTTCTTGGCAAATAAAGTAAACCCTTTGTGTATATTTTCAAGCACAGGTTCGTGTCTTATTCCGCCCTGCGGAAAAATTCCCAAAAGCCATGGTGTGTTAAAAATTGCCTTAACGGTTTTAAATGTAGCAAGTTCTGGTTTTTCCCTGTTTACTGCAAAACCGCCCAATGAAATACACATAGCTCTCAAAAGCCAATTCGGACTTGTAAACAATTCCTTTTTCCCCATATATACAACTCTGCGCTGAACAGCGTAAGTAATCATCGGAGGGTCTATATACGAAACATGGTTGCCCGCAATTATCAGATTTGCTCTGCCTTCTTTATTTCTGCCTTTCGGCACATTCTCTCTGCCTTCTACTTTTAAACAATAAAACAGCTTTGAAACAGGCCACACCACAAAATATACGAACAACTTGTAATAAATTGATCTTATTAATCCGTAATCTTTTTCCGTTCTTTTATTATAATTTCTTTGCCAAAACCACTCAGCCATTTATACCCCTATACTGATACTAACGATTCATACTTAAATCCGGTCAGTTTCTGAATAGACGTTATCCACTTTTCAAACATTTCATCCACATTATCCGAATAAGGTATTATTTCTCCGATTTTTATAACTATTTTTCCGCTAAAAGGTATAAACCTAGACTCTTGCGAACCCACAATTCCAATCGGTAAAATTCCGCATTTTGTAGTTTTTGCAAGAGAAGCAAATCCCTTTGTAATTCCGGATATTGTTCCGGGTTTTTGTCTTGTACCCTGAGGGAATATGCCAAATACCCACTCTGTTTTATTTATTGTTAAAACCGTTCTTATTGTTGAAACACTTAAGTTTTCTCTGTCGACTGCAAATGCACCAAGCCAATTTAACCACCAACGTAAAAACGGATTTTCAAACAACTCTTTTTTAGCCATAAACGCAACCGGTCTCGGAAATACACCGGCAATTATAGGCGGATCGAGCGTCGAAAGATGATTCGGCGCAAGTATGTAACGATTATTTTTCGGTATATTTTCTTTACCGTATACCTCTAATCTGTATACAAGCTTCAATCTTAACATATAACACCAATGCGTTATTATAAATTGAAAGATTCTTCTCCACTTATTAAAAAACTTTTGCTCTCTTGAAGATGCGTTTTTTTTCTTTTTTTGTTCTTTTGTCATTAAAAACTCCCTGATACAAGGATAATTATATCACAAACAGGCTGTTGTTAATAGCTTGGTTGTCTACTTTTCTTCCCTGAAAACATCCTCCAGGTGTCTAATGGCTTCCTCAGCCTGCTCCTTATTCAATTCTTCTTCTAAATCTTCATCCAAAACGGACGTACCCTTTTTATGCTTTTTTGAGTTTATAACTGATGCTACATTATTCATTGCCAGAGAATTAAGTGTAGCTCTCAGCATTGCGCTCCTGTCTACATAAGGCTGATTGAAAAACGGATCTTCGTTTTCTTCACCTTCAGCAGGCGGAAGATACATCGCCTCGGAACCGTATTTTTCCTGACTCATTTTCGCCGCAGTTCCCGATGCGTCTCCGCTTTTAAAGTTAAAAGAGCCGCCAATTCCGAAAAATCCTGCGTTTCTGTTATCTACCACTTCTAGACCTCGTTTTGAGAGTATACTCCTATATTATAAAATACCCTCATAATGTAATATAACCTCTAAAAATATTATTTGCCAGTATGTAATAATTTTTTACAAAAGTTTACAATTGATTGGCAATTGATTGATGTTTAGATTTTTATTTTTTGCTTTTATCAGCAAGCTCGCTGTCTACTCTCAAAAATACAGGTTTTATATTTTCCTTATCAATCAAATGCCCTGCATTTAAGGATT
Source organism: uncultured cyanobacterium (assembly GCA_945487905.1). Lineage (GTDB taxonomy): Bacteria > Cyanobacteriota > Vampirovibrionia > Gastranaerophilales > Gastranaerophilaceae > CAG-196. Next base: position 20,932 of record CALYTW010000006.1, on the reverse strand, counting down.
CACAGGATATATCATCCAATTTTGTATTGATATCATAAGACAATTGTTCTGCCATAGATTTAGCAATATTCGGACAGAATGGGTAAATAAGAGAAGCAATTACCGTCATAACCTGAAGTACGTTTGTCAAAACTTCCCCACATTTTTCCATTTGCCCCTCTTTTGCAAGAGTCCACGGTGCGTTGTCTGTTACATATTTATTTGTTATATCAACAAGTTCAACAATTTTTAAAGAGGCTTCCTGAATTTCGAAATAATCAAAATGGTGCTTTACGGCTTTAATCGTTTCCAACGCTTTTTCCTTAAGCTCGTTCTTGCCGAGAAATTCGGGCTTTATGTCTCCGTCAAAGTATTTTATAAGCATTGATAAGGTTCTGTTAAGAAGATTTCCCATTGAGTTTGCAAGATGCGCATTAACTTTTTCTTTAAAATCTTCATCCGAATAATTTCCGTCTTTGCCGCATGGCGCCGATGTTGCCATATAATACCTAAGCGGGTCAGGAATATCTATATTAAAAGCTTCCAAAACAGCAGTCGGAGAAATTACATTTCCCAACGATTTTGACATTTTTGCTTCATCAATTGTTATCCAGCCGTGTGCAAGCAAATGTTCCGGCAAAGGTAAATCCAGCGCCATAAGGATTGCAGGCCAATATATGCTGTGAAATTTCAAAATATCTTTACCGATAACCTGAACCGAAGCGGGCCAAAAATCTTTAAATTTTTGATTGGATTCACTGTCAACATCATATCCGAGAGCCGTAATATAGTTTGAGAGTGCATCTATCCATACATAGATGGACTGTTCCGCATCTCCGAGAACAGGAACGCCCCAGCTTACGTTTGAAGCAGCTCTCGATACCGAAATGTCCTCAATATTTTCAAGCTGATTCAAAACTTCGTTCGCTCTGAAAGACGGAACTATAAAATCGGGATGGGTTTTTATATGTTTAATTATCGCATCTTTGTATTTTGTAAGTTTAAAGAAATAATTTTCTTCCTGTACAATTTCCGGTTTTTTTAAATGATCAGGACACAGTCCGTCTTCTGTCAAATCCTTTTCACTTAAAAACGCCTCACAGCCCGAGCAATAAAGCCCTGTATATGCGTGTTTATATATATCTCCCTGTTCTACAAGCTTTTTGAATATTTTTTGAACCACTTTTTCGTGATATTCATCAGTTGTTCTTATAAATTGGTCATAGTCTACTCCCAGCGCTTTCCACGCATCTTTGAATTTTTGAGAATTCATATCACAAAGTTCTTTAGGAGTCATACCTTGCGAAGCGGACGTCTTTTGAATTTTAATACCGTGTTCATCCGTTCCGGTCAGAAAATAGTGTTTCTCGCATCTTTGAGTAAAATGTCTGTATATTACATCCGTTAATATCTTTTCATAAGCGTGTCCGATATGCGGTGCGCCGTTAACATAATCAATCGCAGTTGTTATAAAAAATTTTTCCATATATACCTCGTCTTCTTATGCAAATTATAACATAAACCAAATATACATTTTGCTGTGCTAAGTTATTTTAGCACACGTAATAATCTTCTATGGTTTTATAAGAAATTTTATAGCATTACCCGCAATATGCTGTTCCATGGCATATTCAACTTTTTCGAGCGGAAGTGTATCCGTTATAAGCTTTTCTACTTCTACTTCTCCGGAATTAATGAGTTTTAGGGCTTCTCTAAAATATTTTGGTGTATGGTGAAACACGCTCATAAGCTTTATATCGCCGTAGTGCATTTTTGTAGTATCAAATGTTACTGTAGAACCTGATTTACAGCCGCCAAAAAAGTGAACCGTACCGCCAGGACGTACGCATGAGAATGCCCTCTCCCAGATTTCAGGAAGTCCGACACACTCTACTACAACATCTAAACCCTTACCTTCGTCTGAAAAATTTCTAAATATTTTTTCCGGATTCGGGTATTTTATTAAATCCACAACTTCATCTGCATGTGCAAATTCTTCAGCAAGTTTTAATTTAATCGGATTTCTTCCTGCTGCAATAACCCTTGCCCCTTTGAGCTTCGCAACTCTCGCAAACATCAAACCTATAGGTCCAATTCCTATTATCCCGACAGTCTGATTAGGTCTAATATCGGTTCTTGCAACACCATGAACCACATTCGCAAGCGGTTCGCAAAAAGCAGCCTTATCCGTTGACAGACCCTTTGGAATTCGAAGTGTGTTTTTTTCAACGATTCTTGCCGGAACAACAATGTATTCGGCATAAGCACCATTTAATAAATCAAGATTTTCGCAGAGATTATATTCTTCTCTTTTGCAATAGAAACATTCTCCGCAAGGCGCTGAATTTGCAGCGACGACCCTGTCTCCGACTTTAAATTGGCTGACTCCTTCGCCAAGCTTTGCAACTGTTCCGGCAAATTCATGCCCAAAGCCTGACGGAACATTTTTTATTAATACCGGATGTCCTCTTCTGTAGGTTTTTACATCAGTTCCGCAGGTAAGTGCAGAATCAACTTTTACCAAAATTTCGCCTTTTGCAAGCGGTTTAATTTTAGTTTCTTCATATTTTATATCTTGAGGTCCGTAGTATAAAATTGCCTTCATTATGAATCCTTCTTTGGAATATTTCGTATCAAAAGAACTATTCCCGATAAGAATATTATAAACACAGATACAACGATTGCAACAGAAATTCCGTGAATATAAAGCACGCTGTCTATACGGCAGCGTTCTACGATTATTCGGGCAATTGAATACAAAATAAGGTATATTAAAGCTATATTTCCTGCTTTTTTGGTTTTGTCAAATTTTACCATCACAAATAAAATAATAAAAATTAACAAATCCAAAATACTTTCATACAAAAACGTCGGATGAAAATACTCATACCCTTGAAATGGTATAGGTCTGTACTGTGGAGCAATATATAGTTTCCAAGGAAGCTGAGTCGGAAGTCCAAAGGCTTCTGAATTAAAGAAATTGCCCCACCTGCCGATTGATTGAGCCAAAGCTAGCCCTATTGCGGATACATCTGCAAGTTTAAATGCAGAAATTTTATGTCTCCCGGCAAAAATTACAAGCCCGACTAATCCGCCTAATATTGCACCGTGTATGGAAATTCCGCCATGTCTGATTGCAATAATTTCTGTCGGAAATCTTAAATAAAAACCATAATTGAGAAAGCAATAATACAATCTTGCGCCGACTATTCCGAATATTATTACATAAGGTGCTAAATCAATTATTGTTTCTTTCTGTAAACCAAAAAATTTACAGCCGATATAATCCGAGACAAAAGTTCCTGCAACAATTGCTATTGCAAGAATTACACCATAAAAGTATATGTGCATTCCAAAAATTGTACATATAATTTGTGAATGAGAGGCAAACATTTATCCTTCCGCTTCTATAACTTTAGTCGTTTCCGTTTGCGTCGGTTTACCGAAATTCTCACAATCTTTAATCAATTCTTCTACAGTTTCTCTGTCGCCTGCATCGGGATAAAGTTCAAGATATTTTTTAAGGTTTTGAATTGCAGAAATCTTAAGCCCTTCCGCTTTCGCTTTATCTTCTGCAGAAACTTCTTTAGGTGCTGTTGTTTCGGCATTTTCTGCATTGACAGATTCTGTTTCAACAAGTTTGTCTGCATATTCAGCCTGTACTACGCCCAAAGAATAATAAAAATTATAATAATCCGGTTTAATTTTCATACCGTTTTCAAAAGCTTCTATAGCAGTATCATATTTTTTAGCATTGGTGGCGGCAATACCCAAATTGTAATACGTTTGATACATTGTAGCATCCAAATCAAGACTTGCTTGTAATCTGTTCATAGCGGACTCATAGTCGCCTTTTTCCATATATTCCGCAGCTTTATTGTTAAGTTCTTGAACTGCAATATTATTTATACATGCTGTAGAAATTACGGCTATAAACAGCACCGATGCGATTAATAAAGCTTTTTTCATATAATTCCCTCTATCTTCAATTGATAACCTATTCTATTACATTGTGTAAAATTAATCAAGTTTGTAACAATCGTGATAAGTACAAACAAAATGATTTACTCACTTTGCTCACTCGTCTAACTTTACTCACTTTATTAATGGCATAATGCAAGCAATACACCTGCAGCTACGGCAGAACCGATTACGCCTGCAACATTCGGTCCCATTGCGTGCATTAACAGGAAGTTCTGAGGATTAGCTTCCAAACCTACCTTGTTAGCTACACGAGCAGCCATTGGTACAGCAGAAACTCCAGCAGCACCGATAAGCGGATTGATTTTCGTTTTTGAAAAACAATTCATTATTTTTGCCATTATAACACCTGCAGCTGTTGCAAGCGAAAATGCAATTATACCAAGTAATAATATTTTCAATGTTTCGAGTGTTAAAAACTTGTCTGCAGAAAGTTTTGAACCTACAGCAAGCCCCAAGAAAATAGTTATTATATTTATTAAAGCATTCTGCATAGTATCTGAAAGTCTGTCAACAACACCACATTCCTTACATAAGTTACCAAAAGTCAACATACCTACCAGAGGACAGGCATCCGGAAGAAGTATTGCACAAAGAATTAAAACCACAAGAGGAAATGCAATTTTCTCACGTTTTGAAACTTCACGAAGCTGTGTCATTTGAATCATACGTTCTTCTTTTGTAGTTAAAAGTTTCATGATAGGCGGTTGAATTACCGGAACGAGCGCCATATAAGAATATGCAGCAACAGCGATTGCCGGCAGCAGATGTTCAGCCAATCTTGATGTAATAAATATTGATGTAGGGCCGTCAGCACCGCCTATAATGCCTATTGCACCGGCTTCTGCATGCGTAAAACCAAGGCATAATGCTAACAATAAGGCACCAAATATACCAAATTGTGCAGCACCGCCTAAGAGTGCTGTTTTAGGATTCGCAATTAACGGGCCAAAGTCTGTCATTGCACCTACACCCATAAAGATTATAAGCGGAAAAATTCCGATTGCAGGGTCAATACCGACTTTGTAAATAAATGCCTGAAAACTGTGATCACAAGGAAAATTAGCAATCAAACCGCCGAACGCTATCGGAACTAAAAGCAATGGTTCAAATTGTTTCTTGATTCCAAGCCACAAAAGGAATAAGCAAATAACTATCATTAAAAGCATTCCGTACATGTGAAGAAAATTTTCAACACAGCTTATATCAGGATTTGAAGGTTGTATAAAATTCATTATACCTGTTGAGTTCCACAGAGAAGTTAAACCGCTTTGAATATCTATTGTCATTATTGTTTTCCTCCTCTATGCTATAGCAACCAATGCTTGACCTGTAACAACTTTATCGCCCTGAGAAACAAGAATTGATTGGACAGTTCCTGATTTAGGAGCTTTTATTTCTGTTTCCATCTTCATAGCTTCCATAACAAGAAGAACATCTCCTTCCGCAACAGAATCCCCTTCTGAAACTTCTATTCTCAAAACATTTCCGGGAAGTCCGGCTTTGACTTCTTCTCCTTCGCCAGATGAAACTGAAGCTTTGGATTCAATACCGGATTTAACATCTATGTCATAAGCCTTTCCGTTAACAGTTGCCTTGTTATCTCCTTCAAGTTTTACCGCATAAGCTTTTCCGTTAACTTTAACAGTATATTCGCCGGAAGCATTTGAAGCTGTAGCGGAATTCAAAGCATCTGCTTTAACTTTATTAACGGATATTTGGCCTTTGCCTAGCAAGAAATCAATACCTTTATCAACATTTCCATCTTTGCAGGCAGCTGCTATAAAGATATTTTCTTCTGTAGTTGGAAGTCCTGCTACTTCAAGTCTTTTCTTAGCTGCTTCAATACCTTTTTCAGGATCTTTTTCATTCAGGTCAACAACTTTTTCTGTAGTAGGTTGAAGTCCTGTTTTTTCTTCCGCCCACTTAACCAATTCAGGGTCTGGCTCACAAGGAGTTTTTCCGAAGTAACCCAACAGCATCTTTGCATAACCAGGATTTGCCTGTTCCCAAGGATGTTCTGTTATGGCATTTAAGAAAGATTGTTGCGCATAGAATTGTGAAACAGGGGTTACGGATGTTGCGAAACCGCCTCTTTCAACAACTTCTTTCATATTAGCAATAAGTTTCGGGAATTTATCAAGCATTCCCATGTCTTTCAATTGGTTAACCGTTGTTGCGGTTGCACCGCCTGGAAGAGGTGCTTGGATAAGAATCGGATTAACGGCAAGAGAAATCGGAGATATCGGATAATCTTTCATGCATTCTTTGAAGATTTCTTCTGTCTCCATAATTTTCTTGATATCCAATCCTAAATCGTATTCCGTACCCTTAAGAGCGTGCCACATAGAAATTATATCGGGCTGTCCTGTTCCGCCTGAAACCGGTTTCATAGCCAAATCTATTCCGTCAGCACCTCCTTCAAGAGCTGCAAGGTATGCGGCTAAGCCAGTTCCTGCAGTTTCGTGTGAGTGGAAACGTATGTGAGCATCTTGACCCAATAATTCTCTAGCCATTTTAACAGTTGCATAAACTTTTCTTGGATTTGATGTTCCTGAAGCATCTTTAAATGCTAAACTGTCGAACGGTAAGCCGGAATCAAGTATGCTTCTCAAAACTCTTTCATAAAAAGCAACGTCATGAGCACCTTCGCATCCGTATGGAAGCTCCATCATTGTTATTGTAACTTCGTGCTGTAAACCGTATTTTTTGATTGAATTTGCAGAATCAATTAAATTATTAACGTCATTGAGCGCATCAAAGTTTCTGATTACATTAACTCCGTGTTTTGCAAACATTTTTGCGTGAAGATCAATAACATCACGGGGTTGAGAATTCAAACCAACCACATTTACGCCTCTTGCGAGGGATTGAAGTTTAATGTCAGGCCCTACGGCTTCTCTTATTTTATCCATTGTTTCAAATGCATTTTCGTTGCAGAAAAATATCGGAGCCTGAAATCTTGCACCGCCTGCCGTTTCAAAATGTTTAATTCCTGCTCCTACTGCTGATTGAAGTGCAGGTATAAAATCTTCAACAAGGACTTTTGCCCCAAAAATTGATTGAAATCCGTCACGAAAAGACGTATCCATTACCTTAATTAATTTTGTCATCTTTGTTCTCCATTTTATGTGTATATTTTAAATTTATTCAATAATTGAAAATGGAAAATTGAAAATGGAAAATTGTTATAAATATTGCATATTGTAAAACTTGTTTATTTTTAAATTTATGAGCGAAGCAAATTAAATAATTTTTCATCTTCCATTTTCAATTTTCCATTAATTCACTTCGTTTATTATTTAATCACTTCTTGAATAAGGCCGCAACAATTGCAGCTGCGATTTCCGAATCATCAGAAGCTTTTACGGCTTTTTTCCCGCCTCCGGTTACTGTCACTGGTGCGGGGAAAATTTCATTTATTTTAGCCACAGACCAAGACATGACATTCATTGCAACAATCATTATGCAAAGAAACATCAATACTGTTCCCATACCTATTAGCATCATTGCCAAACCTTCGCTTAAAACTTGGTTCATAAAATATCTCCTATCAAAAGTATTTGTTCTCTGTTTTGTTTATCAACTATCTTCAACGCACCGTTTTCAGTCAGCCCTGTCGCAAAACCTTCAATTGTTTTATCAAAAACTTTAACCGAAATGTGCTTATTGAGGAACTCTGCTCTCTTTATGTAATCTTCTTTTATCAAAGGAAAACCTTCCTCAATAAATTTATCATACACCAAACAAAATCTATCATAAACCCTATTTAAGAAGTATTCTTTATCAATTTCCATGCCTGCTTCCAAATTGAGTGATGTTGCAGGTTGGTCGATTTTATCAAGAATTTCTTTTTTAGTATTAAGATTTACACCAAACCCCAAAACCAAACCTTCAAGACAATTGTTATTTATAACTCCTTCGGCAAGGATTCCGGAAACTTTTTTCCCGTTTATTTTAATATCGTTAGGCCATTTTATCCTTGGAGAAACATTGTATTCTTCCATAATTTCGGCAATAACAACGCACAAATATTGAGTAAGATTTGAATAAACTTCTTTCATCTTGCCTGAAGGTTTCAGAACAAGGCTTGCATAAATATTATCGGCACCTGTATTATTCCAAGTCCGATTCAATCTTCCTCTGCCTGCCGTTTGATTAAAAGTATAAACAATGGTTGTATCTTCAAGCGCAGAAATATGCTCTTTCGCCCACTTATTTGTAGAATCAACTGTTTCTAAATACAAACTCTTCATAAGAATATTTTATAATAAAATCGGATTATAATGTATCAATGTATGAATCATGCACTAATTGGAGCATGCGGAAAAATCTGCTAAACCGGCATTTTTAAAATACAGTCTGCTGCTTCTTTTGCGGAATATTTATCGGTCAGCAAACTTCGAACTTTGCCTAATCTTGATATAAAATCAGCCCTGTATTCCTTGTCATAAAGCAAGCGTTCTGTTTCATAACAAATATTTTCCTGAGTAAATTTTGTCTGCAAAAGTTCAGGAACAATATCTTCTCCTGTAATTATATTTGGAAGTGAAATCTTTTTAATACATCTGACCATTAAGTAAATTAAGAAAATCAGCCACGGACCTTTGTACCCTATAATCATTGGTGTTTGATACAATGATGCTTCAAGGGCAACCGTTCCTGATGCTAAGATTAAAGAATCAGAAACGCTCAAAAGTGCATGATTTTCGCCTTTTATTATTTTAAAATCTGTATCTTTTATATGCTTGTCAAAAACAGAATCGCTTAAATTCGGTGCATGCGAAATACAAAATTGTAATTCCGGATGTTTTTTCTGCAATTTTTTAGCACCGCCTATCAGCGTTTTTGCAAGAAAAGCAAGTTCAATCGGTCTTGAACCCGGAAAAACCGAAACTAAAGGACGGTCTTTATCGAGACCGTGGGTTTCAAAAAATTTATCCCTGTCAGCTTTTTGGGGGAGCTGTTTTACAAGCGGATGTCCGCAAAAATGCACATCTATTCCGTATTCTTTGTACATTTGTTCTTCAAAAGGAAATATGCAAAGCACCTTGTCTACATATTTTTTGATTTTTTTAATACGCCATTTCCTGCTTGCCCAGACCTGAGGCGGAATATAATCAACAACCTTTATTCCGCTTCCTTTTAGTCGTTTTGCGACTCTTAAATTAAATGCACCGTAATCAATTAATAAAACCAAATCCGGTTTATATTCGTTCAAAAGATAATTACAAACCCGTTTTTCAAGTGTCAAATGATCAACAGCAATTTTAAGATTAAACCCGAATGCAGACATTTTAGAATGGTCGCAGAAAAGCTTTGCGCCTGCTTTTTCCAGATTATCTCCGCCAATAGCCTCGACTTCAATTTCGGGACATTGCTCTTTAATGAGGCTAACAACTTTACCCCCGTGGATATCTCCAGAATATTCTCCAGTAATAACAAAAATTTTCATAATCACACAGCCATTATTACTATATTATGTCTGTCAGCATAATCAACAACTTTGTCTTTATCGACAATAATGGTTTCACCGGCTTCAACAGCAATCAAATCAGCCCTATATTTTCTCATTGTTTTTAGAGTTTTAAGACCTATTGCAGGAATATCAAATCTCTTATCTTGAGAGGGTTTTGCAACCTTTATAATTCTTGCGTTTTTCTTGGCAAGCTTACCGCCCCTTCGTATGCACTTATCCGTGCCTTCGATGGCTTCAACCGCCATTATCATTTTGTCTCGAATAACAACAGACTGACCAATATCAAGTTTTCCTGTTTCTTTGGCTAACCAGTAACCGTAATTCACGTCATCAACTTGTTCTTGAGAAGGCTGAATTTTCCCTAAAACACCTGACGGAATCATAAGGTTTTTGATAAATAATGTTTGGTCTAGAACCGTCACACCGATTGCCTCAAGTTCTTCTATAATCATGAGCATGACTTTATCGTCATTCAATCTGATTGCTTTTTTTATAAAATCTATAGCTTTGGAATCAAACTTCGGGCGTTTTAGAATAACAGTCTTACTGACTTTTCCTAAAAAGGTAAGCTGTTTTATTTCCTCATCCTTTAGGATTTTTTCTATTTTCAATGCTTCTCCGGGGCAGAGTGAATAAACTTTTGAGCAATATTTTTTCAATTGTTTGTAATTGTCGTTTGAAAGAGAAATACAAACAACATCAAATCCGTTTTCTTTTGCGTGCTGCGCCATCTTAACCGGTAATAATCCGTCTCCTGCTATCAAACCTTGTTTATGCTCTAATACAACAGACATTAAATCTTCTTACCTCCCAATATTATAAATTCAATTATACTACAAGAAATGTTTTACAAAACAAAATATACATTTTGGTGTATTAGCAGTTAATTATTTATGCCGTTCTTTTTTTCTCTTTTCATCACAAAAAAGAGAAAGAAATGTACATTTAATGCGTTACTAGTATTTGGACAAATACTTGTCAATTTCCCATTGGGAAACATAAGTTCTGAAATCATCCCACTCTATCTCTTTGGAAGTTACAAACTCGTCCAAAATGTGCGGACCGAGAGCTTTTTGTGCTATCAAAGAATTTTGCATATATCCCAAAGCCTCCTTAAGACTTCCGGGCAGAGACTCTATTTTCAATTTCTTTCTGTCTTTTTCGGATAATTTGTAAATGTTGGCTTCAACCGGTTTCGGAGGTTCTATTTTATTTCTGACACCGTCTAAGCAGGCAGCAAGTATTGTTGCAAATGCAAGATAGGGGTTACAACTCGGGTCGGGAGAACGAAGCTCTACTCTGGTTGAAATTCCACGCTTTGCAGGAACTCTCAAAAGTGCGCTTCTGTTTGCCAGAGACCAAGCCATATAAACAGGAGCTTCAAATCCAGGAACAATCCGTTTGTAACTGTTTACCGTCGGATTTAATATCGCTGTCATACTCTTGATATGCTTTAACATTCCACCGATTGAATATTTTGCAATGTCTGATAATTGATATTCGGCATTTTCATCAAAAAATGCATTTGTACCGTCTTTGAATAAAGAGATATTACAGTGCATCCCAGAACCGTTGATTCCGTATACAGGCTTAGGCATAAATGTTGCATGAAGTCCGTATTTATCTGCAATCGCCTTAACAGCAACTCTGAATGTAACAACATTATCTGCAGTGGTTAAGATATCCGAATATTTAAAATCTATCTCGTGTTGTCCGTCAGAAACCTCGTGATGAGATGCTTCTATATCAAAGCCCATTTCTTGTAATGTACTGACTATATCTGACCTTACCGCCTCGCCTAAATCATCAGGCCCCATATCATAATAACCGCCTTTATCGTGAGTTATAGTGGTAACGGTTTTTCCGTCTTTTTCAAAAAGGAAGAATTCTGCCTCCGGACCTATATTCATTGAAAATCCAAGATTTTGAGCTTCTTCCATAAGTCTTTTCAGGTTACATCTCGGACAGCCTTCAAACGGTGTTCCGTCTGCATTGTAAATATCACAAATAAGTCTTGCAGAATTTCTGCCGTTTTTTTCCTGCCACGGAATAAGTTGGAAAGTGTTTTTGTCAGGATAGAAAAACATATCCGAAGTTTCAATGTTTCTAAATCCTTTTATTGACGAACCATCGAGCATAATATCGTTGTTAAGAATTCTGTCTATATGCTCTGAAGGTATCGCAAGATTCTTAACCTGACCATTTATATCAACAAACTGAAGTTTTACAAACTGTACATCAAACTCCTTTATAAGTTTTTTTATATCTTCATCAGTATAATTTGCACCCGTTAAAGGCATGTGTTGAAATTCCATTGAAACCTCCATTCCTATTCAATTCAAGGATATATTATTTTGCCAAAAAGGTCAAGACTTTTAAGCAAATTACAACCTGCTTCTAAACTTATTAAGAATGTAAATACTTCGTTAGTCTTTTACATAACGCAAAAATGTCTGCACTTTTGTCTGCATCATTTCTTCAGTTATTAACCACTTGCCGTCAGGCTGTTTTTTTATAATCTGATATGTTTTTAGCCAGTATGTTTCGCCCGAGGGTTGTCTTTCTGAGCTTATTTTGTAACCTCTGTCTACAGGAGTTACCGTAATATTTCTATAAGTGTTTTTGTATTTTTTAACCTTTGCCGCAGCAGAACTCAATCTCATTTGTCTTAAATATGTTGCCGTATCAGTATAAGCATTCGCCGTAGTACCGTCCGGCTTAACAACCTGTCTTATTATAACGGCATTCGGAGAATACATATCCACTATAGAATTACTGTATGTGTTTGCGGCATTAACATAATTGTTAAAAAAGTCCAGAGCCTCCTGCCTTCCGTCTGCATAAACGACCAGAGAAAAGAATAACAGTATAAAAATCGATAACAAAAATTTCTTCATAAAAAACTCCTATACGTTTGGCAAATCGCCTTTCACGTCAGCAATTTCATCCGAATCAAGACCAAAAACGCTGTGTAAAACGGCAACTGCTTCATCAGCTTTGTCTATATCGACAAGACAACTTATTTTAATATCACTTGTTGCAATCATTTTAATATTTATACCGAGGTTAGCAAATGTTCTGAACATTTTTGCCGCAATACCTGGGCGTCCTACCATACCTGCACCAACGATTGATATTTTCGCAATCTTTTCATCAACAAAAACCCGACTGTATCCAAGCTCCATTTTAACATTTCTCAAAACCTGCATAGCTTTGTCTAAATCGGCTTTTTCCATCGTAAAAGCAATGTCGTTAGTATGCAAATCTTTTCTAGCATAAGATTGAATAATCATATCGACAGAAATGTTCTCTTTTGCAAGTCCGTCAAACAATATTGCCGCAGTACCGGGATTATCCTGCACATCACACACAACTATTCTTATACGCTCTCTGTCTAACGCAACACCTGTTACGGGTTTATGTAATTCCATTTCGTCAACTCCTAATATTAAAGTTCCTAAATCATCAAGTTTAAAAGTGCTTCTGACTCTGACCGGAGTGCTGTGTATCATAGCTGTTTCTACAGCTCTCGGATGAAGCACATTAGCGCCACCCGAAGCAAGCTCCATCATTTCATCATAAGATATCTGTTCGAGTTTTGAAGCACACGGTACAATTCTTGGATCTGTCGTATAAACACCTTCAACATCCGTATAAATATCACACCTCTTTGCATTTAACGCTCCGGCAAGTGCTACGGCAGAAGTATCCGAACCGCCTCTACCGAGAGTGGTAATCTCAAAATCATCGGTTACACCCTGGAAACCTGCTATAACAACAACTTTTCCTTCTTCAAGATACTGATTAATCTTGTCGGTTTTGATTTCCAAAATTCGGGCTTTTGTATGCACTTTTTCTGTAATTATACCAACCTGCATTGCGTTCATACTCACAGCATCGCACCCTTGAGCCTGTAGTGCCATAGCCAAAAGTGCAATAGACACACCCTCTCCGGTTGATAACAACATGTCTAATTCTCTGGATGATGGTTTTGAAGTGATTTCCCCTGCAAGTTTAAGTAAAATATCCGTTGTATGCCCCATCGCAGATACAACAACTACGACACTGTGTCCGAGATTCTTCTCCCTTATAACGGCTTTTGCAACATTCTTTATCTTATCCGTATCGGCAACGGACGTTCCGCCGAACTTCTGTACTATTATATCTTCCATTATTTTTCCCGTATTAAATAGAGTCATTCATCATTATATATTCAAATAAAGATAAATACAACAGCAAAGTTCAAATAAATTTATAACGACGTAAGTCTTGTATTGTCATTATCATCAGGCAAATTTTTATACTTTCATTGCTTTTAAGATAATATTTCTTGCATTTATTGCTTCTTCCTTTGTTAAATGTTTTGTATCGGCAAGCCTATAATCAATCCCAAGCTCTTTATATTTCGAAATCGCCATATTGTGGTATGGAAGTATGTCCAAAGCTTTTATATTCTTTAATTCCGATAAAAATCTACCCAACCGTGTCAAAAATTCTTCATTATAAGTTATTTCCGGTACAACAACATGCCTTATCCACACGGGTTTCTCTATTTCAGACAAATATTTCGCAAAATCCAGAATATTCCCGTTTGAATGACCTGTAAGCTTCTTATGTTCATTATCGTCAATATGTTTGATGTCCAAAAGCACTAAAGAAGTATATTCCAAAAGCTCATCAATTTTTTCTTTATTATTTCTGCTAAACAAAATCCCCGACGTATCAAGAGCCGTATGAATATTTTTTTCCTGTGCCTCTTTAAAAAGCTCTGTTACAAACTCCGTCTGAACCAAAGGTTCTCCGCCGGTAACAGTAATTCCGCCTTTGCAAAACTCTTTTACACCTTCGTATTTTTTAAGGATATCGGCAGATGTCATTTTTTCGCCAGCATCTATTTCCCATGTATCAGGGTTGTGGCAATACATGCACCTCATCGGGCATCCCTGAGTAAAGACTACAAATCTTATTCCAGGCCCGTCTACCGTCCCGCATGTTTCTATGGAATGTATTTTCCCGATAATTTCACTCATCAGCGAAGCCTCAAAAACGCTTCAATTTTTGCCTTTATTGAATTTGAAGCATAGTCATCAATATCGATATAAAGTCCGTTATACTTATCCGCAAGGTATTTTGCAAGCTGCGATTTCGCACAAAAAGCCTGTGCATAAAATACCGTCGGCACATTTTCATCAACATACATTTCCAAATCCAAATCCGCAGGAGTTCCGGCTTCGACGCATCTTAACCAGCCATAAACTCGTGTCGAATCAGGAAACAGTTTAAGTATCTCCAAATCATTCGGCGGAACTCCCCAAAAACCCGGTAGGGGTAAATGAGAATCCAAACCCGTGACAACTTCCCCTGTTCCTTGTGGTAGGGGTAAATGAGAATCCAAGCCCGTGGCGACTTCCCCTATTCCTTGTGGTAGGGGGTTAGGTGGAAGAATCGAATCTTTTTCGAAAATTTCAGGATTAATTATTCCTGCCGTTATTAACTGAACTTTGTCGTACAACGGCAGATTGCTTGTGCAAATCTTAATTTCCCGTTTCGGTTCAAGTTTTTCGTAAATTGTTGTAACAATATCAAAACCTTCTTTTTCAAGAATTTTTGATACAAACCAACCACTGTCGCACTTATCCTTGCCTTTTGGTGCAATAATTAAATCTGGCTTCAGATAAAACACATTGTCAACGATGTTCCTGATAATTTTGCAATTAGATTCCGGTAATATATTTACCCTCGGATAACCAAAATCAATATCTAAATCCACCCATTCCGAATTCGGATACTGATTTTTAATTCTGTTGACGACCTCAGGGTCAGGATATCCCCAAAATCCTATTTTTTTCACATTCTTCATATAACTAGGATAACATAAAAAGAGAAGGGTTTTTCAATATCCTTCTCTTTTGTATTCTTGCAATGCAAAATAACAATATAGCTCTATCTTTTAGAGAATTGGAATCTCTTACGAGCTCTTTTTCTGCCGTATTTCTTACGTTCTTTAACACGAGCATCACGAGTCAATAGACCTTCTGATTTAAGAACATTTTTGTATTCTTCGTTAGATTTCAATAATGCTCTTGAAATACCGTGTCTAATAGCAGCAGCTTGTGCAACAATACCACCGCCTACAGCTTTTACTCTGACATCGTATTTGTCCTGATTTTCTGTTAAAACTAATGGTCTGTATACCATCATTTCAACAGCAGGCATATTGCCGATATAGTCTTGCAATTTCTTTCCGTTAACGAAAATTCTGCCTTTGCCCTTTACCAATTTAACAACGGCAATTGCACATTTTCTTCTGCCGGTTGCCATAATTTCTTTTGATTCTGCCATTATTTAGACTCCTTTCCCAGCACGATTGGTTTTTGTGCTGCGTGCGGATGTTCTGAACCGCAGTATACTTTCAACTTTGTGAATTGAGTATCGCCCAAAGTGTTGTGTTGCAACATACCTTTAACGGCCTTTTCAATCAACTTTGTTGCATCTTTCTCTCGAACTTCTTTAACTGAAGCTGCTTTCAAACCACCAGGATAACCTGTATGGTGGTAATAGATTTTATCTGTTTCTTTGTTTCCTGAAACCAACACTTTTTCTGCGTTGATAACGATTACAAAATCGCCTGTATCAACATTCGGAGTGTATTCAGGTTTGTTTTTACCTCTCAAAATGTTTGCAACACGAGTCGCAAGACGACCTAAAATTTCGCCTTCCGCATCTATTACATACCATTTTCTTTCTACTTCAAGAGGTTTTGCTGAATATGTTTTATTCATCATCTTCCTTGTTCCTTTTTAATTTATATTTACTTAAAACTGAGGATAATCAACCCTCATCAGAGTCAACCCGTACGGACTGACTGTTTGTCCCGCCTTTCGGCGATCTTTCGCTTCAAGAACTTCTTTCATATACTCCGCTGAGAGGTTATGACCTTCAATTTCAAGAAGCGTACCGACTATAGTTCTTACCATATTATATAGAAATCTGTTTCCTTCAATATGAATAAAAACTCTGTTCCCTTGTCTTTCAACTTCGGCTCTGGTTAAAGTACAAACTTTGCTTGGGTTTAGCGTTCCGGAGCTTTTAAAACTTGAAAAATCGTGTTCGCCAAGTAAATAATTGAGCGACTTTTGCATCCTTTCAATATTTACCTCAAATTTTACCCTCAAAATATCTCCGTCAAATGCCTGTTTATATCGTCTATTTATAAATTCATATCGATAATATCGGCTTTTTGCGGATTTTTGAGCGTGAAATCTGTCTGACACAACTCTCAAGTTATCAACCGAAATATCATCAGGAAGTATTTCGTTCAAATGATAGATAAAATCTGAAGCAACAATATTTTTATCACAATCAAAATGAATGACCTGCCCGAGAGCATTTACGCCTTTATCGGTTCTTCCGGAGAAGATTGTTTTAACCTGTCGGTTTTTATGTTTAGCAGATTTACCGCCGATTATCAATGTACCAATCGCTCTTTCTATTTCGCCCTGTATGGTCGGTTCATCTATCAGCTCGTTACCTTCAAATTGTATTTGGCTTCCCGAGTAGTGTTTACCTCTATACTGAACATCAAGAGCGTATCGCATCAGTTATACCAATTGGATTAATGCCATTTCAGAAGCATCTCCGCGTCTCGGCGGTAATCTGTAAATTCTTGTATATCCGCCTTTTCTTGAAGAATATTTAGGTCCGATTACACTGAACAATCTTCTTAAAACAGTTTGTTTAGCTAATTTCTTACCTTCTTGTGCTTCGTCAAATACTTCGCCCGTTGCTGTGTCAATTAACTTTCCGATTTCTTTATCAAAGATATATCTTCCTGCTAATCTTCTTGAGTTCAGGTCACCTTTCTTTGCCATCGTGATAAGATTTTCAGCATATGGCTGAAGAGCTTTTGCTCTTGCCATTGTTGTTTTAATCTCATCATAAGTCAAAAGTTCGGTAGCCAATGAACGCAACAGAGCCTTTCTCTGGTCCGGTGCTTTACCAAGCGTATGTTGTTTTGTTTGGTGTCTCATTTTTACTTTCCTTTATTGTATTTACTATCTATATTTTTCTATTGAAAATCTATTCAGCTGCTTCTGCAACTTCCATATCTATACCTTCCGGATTCGGAGCTAAGTCTAAACCGAAGTGGTGTAATCTCTCAATAACTTCGTCAGAAGATTTCTTGCCGAAGTTCTTGATATTCAACAAATCATGCTCTGATTTCTTAAGAAGTTCAGCCATTGAATTTATGCTTGCTCTTTTTAAGCAATTGTATGCACGAACCGACAATTCTAACTCGTCTATTGTAATTGAAGGTTCTTCAACATCCGATTCAACTTCTTTTGCTTCTTCGACAGAAACAGGTTCTTCTATTTCTTTGTGAACAACCTTGCCTGAAATTGCTGCAATTTGAACAAAGTGTTCAATAAGAAGTTCCGCAGCTTGAGAAAGAGCTGTTGTTACATCAATTGTACCGTTCGACCAAATTTCAAGCGTTAATTTGTCAAAATCAATGCTGCCCCCTACACGGGTGTTTTCTACTTCATAACTTACTCTCTTGATAGGCATAAATGTTGCATCAATAGGAAGCATGTCAATTGCCGCACCTTTTGAATTTCTCGGTACATCATTTGCCACATAACCTTTGCCTGTTTCTACAATGATATCAGCATGGAATGAACCGCCTTCTGCTATTGTACAAATCAACCAGTCCGGGTTAACTACTTTTACCCCTGCCGGAAGCTGAATATCACTTGCCAAAACCGCACCTGCTCTATCAACGTCTATTCTCAAGCGCTGTGGTTCTGCTGAATCCATCTTTACTGCCAAACCCTTGAGATTCAGCATAACGTCAATCACATCCTCCAAAACACCAGGAATAGCCGTATATTCGTGAGTAATACCTTCTATTCTGCAAGATGTTACAGCCGCACCTTCAAGACTGGACAGCAATACACGTCTAAGTGCATTACCGATAGTTGTTCCGAATCCTCTTTCAAGAGGTTCGATTGTGAATTTACCGTATTGAGAACCGTCTGAGCCGGCCATCGTATTAACAGTTTTAATTTTTAATTCCATATTTTTCTCTCCTATCAGCCTATTTTGAATAGTACTCTATAACAAGTTGTTCTTTAAAATCAGGATCCATTTCCTCTCTTTGAGGAACTCTTTCAAACGTAATTTTCAAAGCATCTTTGTCTATAGTTAACCACGAAGGTGCTAATGACAAATCAATTGCACTCATAACTGTTTTTAAGTAGTCATTGCTTCTTGCTTTGATTGTAATTACATCTCCTGCACTGACTAAATATGATGGAATATCTACCTTTCTACCGTTAACCAAAACGTGTCCGTGGTTAACAATTTGTCTCGATTGCTTTCTTGTTACACCAAAACCTGCTCTGTACAAGATATTATCTAATCGCGATTCAAGAAGCTGCAAAAGAATTGTACCCGTTACACCTTTCTTTCTTGCGGCTGTGTGATAATATTTAGCAAACTGTTTTTCGCTTACCAGATAAGTTAATCTGATTTTTTGTTTTTCATTCAAATGAATTGCATATTCAGAAAGTTTCTTCCTTACCGCACCATGCTGTCCTGATTCAGTCTGACGCATAGAACTTGTAAGCTTTCTGTTCGATAAGTCTTTTACTCCGTAGTTACGGAAAAGCTTATTGTTTGGTCCTGTGTATCTTGCCATAATTTTCTCCTTTTCTTTTGCCGGGCATCTATGGTTTGTTTCCTTGGCGAGGATTCAAGCCCCGGCTTTGTTAATTGAAAATGCATAATCGAAAATGGAAAATTACTCACTTACCTTATCATCCTTTGAAAATATATGAGCGGAGCGAATTTAATAATTTTCCACTTTACATTTTCCATTTTCCATTTAGCAATTATATTTTCACTGTACTAAACACGTCTCTTTTTCGGAGGTCTGCACCCGTTGTGAGGAATAGGTGTAACATCCTTGATTAATGTAATTTCGAGTCCTGCTGCCTGAATAGCTCTGATTGCTGTTTCACGACCCGAACCAGGTCCTTTGATGTAAACTTCAACCTTTTTCATACCTTGGTCAATTGATTTCTTTGCAACAGATTCAGCTGCAGATTGTGCCGCAAAAGGTGTACCTTTTCTTGCACCCTTAAAACCTGAAGCACCTGCCGTTGCCCAAGCAATAGCATTACCTTGCATATCGGTAGAAGTTACAATTGTATTGTTGAAAGTTGACTGAATATGTACAACTCCCTGCAATACATTCTTCTTTTCTTTTTTCTTTGTAGTTCTTGGTCTTGCCATTTTTCTTTTTCCTTTATGTTACTGTTTTTATTTCTTTTTCTTATTGTAATAAAGCGATTAGTGTCCGATATATAGTGATTCTATTTAATATCTGTTTACTATTTACACTTCACAATTTACTATTTATTTTTTCTTTCCTGCAATAGCTACTTTTTTGCCTCTGCGGGTTCTCGCATTAGTCTTTGTTCTTTGACCTCTGCAAGGAAGTCCTTTTTTATGTCTCATTCCTCTGTATGAGTTGATTTCCTGAAGACGTTTGATGTTCATTGCAACTTCACGCCTCAAGTCACCCTCAATATGATATTCAGAAAGTGCGTTACGCAAATCTTTAATATCATTTTCCGTCAAATCATCGGTTCTTAAATCAGGAGAAATCCCTGTTACTTCAAGAATCTTTTTTGCACGAGCAGGCCCAATACCGTATATGTATGTAAGCGCTACTTCCATTCTTTTGTTACGAGGTAAGTCTACCCCTACTAATCTTGCCATGTTCTTGTTTCCTTCTTTTATTTCTTATTACTAAAATTTGTATTAATGGAAAATTAAAAGTTGAAAATTGAAAATTGTTTTAAATTAATTTCCCCTTTTCCATTATCCATTTTCAATTGAATTATCCTTGTCTTTGTTTGTGTTTAGGATTTTCACAAATTACGGCTACTCTGCCTTTTCTTTTAATTACCTTGCACTTGTCGCACATAGGTTTTACTGAACTTCTTGTTTTCATTTTTCGTTTCCTTCTTTTATTTTCTTTTACTAACTTTTTGTCTTTAATGGAACATTGAAAGTCGCAAATTAAAAATTATTTTTAAATTAATTTTCCATTTTCCATTTTCAATTTACTTAAGTCTGAAGGTTATTCTGCCTTTTGACAAATCATAAGGTGTCATTTCAACCTTTACTCTGTCACCGGGGAGAATTCTGATAAAATTCTTCCTGATTTTTCCTGAAATATGCGCCAAAATCTCATGATTGTTTTCAAGCTTTACACGAAACATTGCATTCGGCATAGATTCCAGAATAGTACCTTCGATTTCTATTACGTCTTTTGCCATTAAATTTCCTCTATTTTCGGCTGTCAATTGATGATGTCTTGCGACATCTTAATTAATAATATTTGCTAAAAATCCTAATGCAAGCTATTTTATTTAATTTTAACCAATTTGTAAATTTTTATTAACAAATGTTTTTATAAATATA
>CALYTW010000005.1 GCA_945487905.1 uncultured cyanobacterium | reverse complement strand
TAAATTTATGAAATTTATGAAATACGGTCTAATAGTTGCAGGGATTTAACTTGCAATAAGCACAGCATATATATATTTAATCTTTTTGCAACAAAAAAGGGAATATAAAATGGAAGAAAATAATAATAAAAATAAAGAACCCCAACGGTTTTCTGAAAGTTCAGGAACGGGGGTAATAAGTACGCTAATTTTTATGATAGTAACAACTGTTGCAATGTTCTTATTATCAAAATACTTAGGGAATTAGATATAAAGGGTGCACCGTTTGATGCACCTTTTAATATTTATAATAAAATGGAAGGCAACAAAAATGGATATATATTCAATATTTACTCTAATAGGCGGTTTGGCATTTTTTCTATATGGAATGACGATTATGTCACAAGGTTTAGAAAAAATTGCGGGCGGCAAACTAGAAAAACTTTTAAAGAAAATGACTTCAAATCCGTTAAAGGGGTTTATTATGGGTACGGGTATTACTGCCATAATTCAATCTTCATCCGCACTTACTGTCATGTTAGTAGGTCTTGTAAACTCAGGAATTATGAATTTATCTCAAACCGTAACTATAATTATGGGTGCTAATGTCGGTACAACAATTACTGCTTGGCTTTTGAGTTTAACAGCAATTCAAGAAAGTGCCGGTGAATTATTTAAGTTAATAAAACCTGAAACATTCTCACCTATTCTTGCTTTTATAGGTGTTTGTTTAATTATGATTGCCAAAAGCAATAAACGCAAAAATGCCGGCACTATTTTAATTGGCTTTGCTATTTTAATGTTCGGTATGGAATTGATGTCAGGTGCTATGTCACCATTATCAGATATTCCGCAATTTAAAAATATTATGACGGCTTTTTCAAATCCGATTTTGGGTTTACTTGCAGGATTGATTATTACAATGATTATTCAAAGTTCATCAGCTTCTGTTGGGATTTTGCAAGCATTGTCATTGGGTGGTGGTGTAACTTGGGCATCTGCTATGCCTATTATTTTAGGGCAAAATTTAGGAACATGTATTTCGGCATTATTGGCAAGTATTGGGGTAAATACCAATGCAAAAAGAGTGGCAGGTGTTCATATTATTTTTAATGTTATTGGTATTTGCATATTTTTGCCTTTAATATTATTTCTTCAATTATTTTTGAACTTGAAATTTTTAAATACAAATATAAATCCGTTTGGAATAGCAATTTTTCACACAATATTTAATGTTTCTGCGGCATTTATACTTTTACCGTTTTCAAAATTAATTGAAAAACTTGCAGTCAAATATATCCCAGAAAATAAAGTAGAAGCAGATAAAACCGTCTTTCTTGACGAAAGATTATTGTTATCACCAACTTTTGCAATATCTGAATGCTATAAAAAAACATTAGAAATGGGCGAATTATCACAGTTTAATTTTATTAATTCTGCAAAAATGCTAAAAACTCTTAGACCAAGAATGGCTGAAGAAATTGAAGAAAATGAAATCAAAATAGATTCTTATGAAGATAAATTAGGTTCCTTTTTAGTAAAACTTTCAAGCAAAGATTTAACAGAAGAAGACGGTAACAAAATATCGCAATTACTTCTTGCAATAGGTGAGTTTGAGAGAATTGGCGACCACGCAAGTAATATTTTAAAGATTGCTAAAAAATTCAATGATTCGGAAAATAAATTATCGCAAGAAGCTGTCGAAGACTTAAAAACAATCGTCAATGCCGTTAAAGAAATATATTATATGTCTTTTGATGTATATAAAACTGATAATCTTGAATTAGCAACAAAAGTTGATCCATTGGATACCGTAATTAAAAAAGGGGTTCGCAGAGCAAAAAACAACCACATTCAAAGATTGAAAGAGGGCTTGTGTTCTATTGATACAGGATTTTTGTATTCTGATTTGCTGACCGATTTAAGAAGAATATCTGCGCATTGCTCAAATATTTCAACAAGCGTAATTCAGCTTTATAACACGACATTTGATAAACACGAATATAGCCATAGAAATAAGGAGGAAGATTTAGATTTTAAAATTAAGTATCAAGATTATGAATCAAGATACAGAGTTCAGAAAAAATATAAGATTGAAAATAAATAAAATCTTTTCATAATTCTTTTTCATACTTCCACTTCTAAACAAGCCCTGATATGATTTTCATATTAGGTTTTTTATTTAAAGCCAACTCACTTACTTTATTTTATCATATATTCTCAATTTCTGTAAAATCGACTCCGCCCAATGCTTGATAAAGATTTATTGCAGAAATTATTTCATTGATTTTTGCGGAAACTGTTTGCATTTTAGCTGGTAGGTTGTGTTAATCCGACAATAATTTCATCTTCCCATTACTCGGAAATTTTTATCCTTTTTCTATTCTTGCTTAAATCTAAATCATGTCAGAGTTTGAACCAAAATTACAGTATTGTTTTAGAAAAACGGATAATTCTAAGGATAAGAAAGCGGATTGGCGGCAGAGCGGATTTTGGCAAGGCTGGAGTGAGCAATAGCGAACGGAACGCCGTCCAAGTGAGAAAATCGAAATGAGTAGCTGTTTTGCAATAGCAAAACTTAACGAATGGAGGTTTTCGAACTGCCAATAATCCAAGACAGCGGATTTTGGCAAGGCTGGAGTGAGCAATAGCGAACGGAACGCCGTCCAAGTGAGAAAATCGAAATGAGTAGCTGTTTTGCAATAGCAAAACTTAACGAATGGAGGTTTTCGAACTGCCAATAATTCAAGACAGTGCGGAGTGCTTTTGCGAAGCAAAACACGCAGACACGTTTAACGCCGACAACCAAGCAAGTTCGAAAAATTGTTTTCCTATTTACTTCCAAACTTGTAGTATTAAGTACAATCTGTTTTACATTTGCCCCTCGACTTTTTCCGCATCCTCTTTTGGTAAGAAATTATATCCTACCGGCTACCGGCTACTTCATTTTCAATTATTTTAAAATTGATGTATGCAACCTTGCTAATTCAATAAATATTTCATACACGCCGTCACTAACACAATCAATTAGAGGAATAGTGTTTATAGTACGACCATTAGATTGCCACTCTTTATCATTTTGCCCAACTGGCAAATATGTATTTCCCATAGATGACATTCTTCTTAGATTAGAATTAGTACGTTCAAAATGCAGTTGTCTTTCAAAATCATAGCCCGAAAACATTTGCCCGTTTTTATCAAAATTAGCTTCTAATAAAGCGCTTTCGGAATGGTCATTATATTTTTTAGAAAGCCTTAATTTAAAATTATCTGAACTTCTATTTATTGATAATAAAATATCAGATTCTCTTAAAACATAACATTCTTTGCCATTTATATTTTCATGCAATATTTTAACGTTTTTAATGCTTCCTTCTTTAAGCAACTTTAGATATCCTTGTATTTTATCATATATTATTTTTGCTTCTTTAGTTCTAAAAGAGTCAGTATTCACAGAAATGAGTTTTTGTTTTGCACCAAGAAAATTAACCTCTGATACATTTTTTGACTTAATTTTATTTGAGTTACTACAGCTATAGCTAATTGGATTAATTTGCATATACACCCTTCCATTTTTTGTCACAACATTTAATAAAAACTTGTAAAAAATAAATTTGCTAATTATTTTTTAATATTTAAACTTAAAAATTACTGCAAATCTTTTACCGGTTCGGCTGGGAATAAACATTTAACCTTGCTGGAATTTTGTCAATCTTTTGCCCGCTGAATCTTTTTGTAGTATAATAGATATGATTATAGAAGGGATAAATTATGATAAAAGTTGCGATTTGCGGTGCAAACGGAAAAATGGGGCAGGAGGTTGTTAAATCTGTTAACTCTGCCGATGATATGACACTTGTTGCACAGATTGACATTTTTAACGGACAATTTACAACAATAAAAGATGCCAAAGATTCGGTAAAAATAGATGTTCTTGTTGATTTTACCCAGCCGGATTCAATATACGAAAATGCACTTTACTGCTTAAATAATAATATAAAGATGGTTATAGGTACGACAGGGCTTTCGGATGTACAGATAGAAGAATTGGAAAAATTAAGCAAAGAGCGTAATACGTCCTGCTTAATTGCACCGAATTTTTCTACCGGTGCTGTCTTGATGATGAAATTTGCCGAAATGGCTTCTAAATATTTTGAGAACGCAGAGATTATAGAACTTCATCACAACCAAAAAAAGGATGCACCGTCAGGTACGGCAGTTAAGACAGCCTCTTTGATAAGCGGAGGAGCAGAAAGTTATACAACAGGGAATTGTGTTGAAAGAGAATCCATGGATGGTGCAAGAGGGGCAAATGCGTACAATAATATTCATATACACTCGGTACGCATGCCGGGATATATGGCATCACAGGAAGTTTTGTTCGGTTCAAAAGGACAAATACTGACAATCCGCCACGATTCAACAAATCGTGAATGCTACATGCCTGGAGTTTTACTCGGAATAAGGTACGCAGCATCAAACGACGGATTTGTGTATGGGTTGGACAAAATAATGGAAATTTAAAAGTTGAAAATTGAAAATTACATTAAAAAATACTTTACAAGGAGACAAGAAAAAATAATGAATAAACCAAATATAGCAATTTTAGGTGCAACCGGAGTTGTCGGACGAGAAATTACACAAATAGTTGATGAACTCAAAATTGAATTTAATACAATAAAGTTTCTTTCAAGTCCGAAAAGTGCAGGCACAAAGCTTGAATTTCAGGGCAAAGAATATACGGTTGAAGAAACAACTCCGGATTCGTTCAACGGAGTTGATATTGTACTTGCTTCGGCAGGCAGTTCAACAAGCCAAAAATATGCGCCTGAAATTGTTAAACGCGGCGGTATGATTATTGATAATTCATCTGCTTTTCGTATGGAAAAGGATGTTCCGCTTGTAATCGCAGGGGTCAATGATGAAGATTTAAAATGGCACAAAGGAATTGTTGCGAATCCGAATTGCTCAACTTCCCAACTAATGCTAGTTTTAAAACCGTTAAAAAAATTCGGCTTCAAAAGAATTGTTGTTTCCACATATCAATCCGTTTCGGGTGCGGGTTTGGCTGCCATCAACGAATTAAGAGCTGATACCGAAGCCAATCTTAAAGGCGAAAAATTTGAAAACCAATGTTTTAAAAAACCGATTTCGTTTAATGTAATTCCGCAAATTGATGTATTTTGCGAAAACGGTTACACAAAAGAAGAAATGAAGGTTACAAACGAAACACGTAAAATTTTGCACCTCTCTGATGATGTAAAAATTGCCTGCACAGCTGTTCGTGTACCAGTGTTCAGAGGACACTCGGAAGCTGTAGACATAGAATTTTTGGGGGTAAATGGAGCAAAAGTAACCCCTGAGGAAGTACGTTCGATTCTGGCAGAATCCTTTGGCATCAGAGTTATAGATAACCCGGATAACTTTGAATATCCGACAACACGTGATGCGGAACATGTTGACCCTGTGTTTGTCGGAAGAATCAGAAAAAGCCTCGCTTTTGATAACGGAATCGCACTCTGGTGCGTTGCCGATAACCTGAGAATCGGTGCCGCATTAAATACTGTACGAATTTGCAAAAGCGTAATTGATATGGGTGTTTGGGGACAGAGGTAAATAGTAATTCCAAACTGTTTTTGTCCAGTAATTTTATCATAGGCTTTGCCATAAGCATCATGAAATTTCTCTCTTGTCAGGGTTTCTTTAGTAATAATCTTACCCCATTTATTTCTGATTTTAATAGAAATACCGTCCGCAGGATGGAAATAAGATTCTTTCGTATGTTCTGCTGCAGTTTTTATACGATGCGAACCAAAATAATTACGGAAATTCATTGTTGCTTCATTAGCTCTTTCTACCATTTTAGCCGCAAACTAATAATAATTTAACTTCATTTTCAAGTATTTTTGACATAGAATATAATCAGAGGGGTTTTGTTATGGGAAAAATCGTTACACAACAGGAAATAATAAATATCGTTCGTGAAGGACAAAATGAAGGGAAAGCATTCGCCGTAACAAACGGATGCTTTGATATTTTACATGTAGGTCATGCCAAATATCTTCAAAAAACTAAAGAACTTGCGGATTTTTCGATTGTGATGCTCAATTCCGACAGTTCTGTCCGCAAACTCAAAGGAGAAGGGCGCCCTATTAACAACGAAAACGACCGTGCAGAATTGTTAACATATTTGAGTTGTGTCGATTATGTGGTATTATTTAGAGAGGAATCTCCGGCAAAACTTTTGGAGCAAATTAAGCCAGATATTTATACAAAAGGAGCTGATTACTCAATGGAGACCCTGCCCGAAAGAGAGATTGTTGAAAAAAAGAATATTCGGGTAGAATTTATAGAATTTGTAGAGGGAAAATCTACGACGAATATGATAAAAAGGATACATGCTAATTAGGATATAAGGAGTTTTATTATGAAGACTTTTACATTGGAACAAATTGCACAAAGTACGGGCGGTATGCTTACAAAAGCTAAAGATGTTGCTATTACAAAAATAGCACCTCCGCTTCTTGCAGACGAAAATACGCTTGCTCTTGCCCTCGGCGAAGATGAAATTGCAAACCTTAGTAATACAAAAGCTCAAGCGGCGCTTGTTCCACTGGGAGTGAATATAGACGGATTTACAACAATTGAAGTTGAAAGACCACGTTTAGCTATGATGAAATTAATCAGCATGTTTTATGAAGAACCCAAGGTTAATGAAGGTATTCACGCAACTGCAGTTGTGCATCCTTCAGCGAAATTAGGTCAGAATGTTTCCTTGGGAGCAAATGTCTATGTAGGCGAAAATGCAGTTATCGGAAATAATACAAAAATTCTCGCCAACGGTTATATCGGAAATGATGCCGTTGTCGGTGCTGAATGTTTCTTCCATCCCGGTGTAAATATAGGGGATAGAGTTCATGTCGGGAACAAAGTTATTCTTCATCACGGAGTTTCACTGGGTGCTGACGGATTCAGCTTTGTAACAGAAAATCCTAATAATATCGAACAAGCACGCAAAGACGGAGAAATTAGAGAAGGCAACACGGAACAGGTTATTTTCAAGATTCCTTCAATCGGCTCTGTTGTTATAGGAAATAATGTTGAAATCGGTGCAAATACTTGTATTGATAGAGGAACTATCGAGAATACAATAGTCGGAGATAATACTAAAATCGACAATCTTGTCATGATTGGTCACAACTGCCGTATAGGAAAAGGTTGTATGATAGTTTCTCAAGTAGGTATTGCCGGAAGCTGTGTAATCGGAGACAGAGTCGTTATAGCAGGTCAGGCAGGTCTTGCTGACCATCTGTCAATCGGAGATGACACAATTATTGCAGCACAAGCAGGTGTTTCAAAAAGCTTCCCGGCAAAATCGATTGTTGTAGGTTCTCCTGCTGTGCCGAGAAAAGAATTTATTAAACAACTTAAAATAATGAAAGATGCCGGCGATTTAATAAGCAAATTCAAAAAATACGAGCCGCTATTAAAATCGTTTGAAGAAAATGTTACAGAAGGGATGAAGGTGTAAAGAATGGAAAATTAAGAATGGAAATTTGAAAAGTATTCAATTAAATTTTTATTTTCCATTATCCATTATTCATTTTCAATTAATAAAATGGTTACAATAAAAAAAGAAATTGAAACAGCGGGCGGATCGCTGATGAAAAATAAATTTTGCGAGGTTGTTATAAAACCGTCTCGAGGCGGTAAAATTCGCATATTTTCAAAAGGTTCGGAGGTCTGCTTTAATGCCGATATTGATAACCTTTATTCAACAGACCATTGCGTAACTCTTTGCAGTAAAGAACACCGTAACCTTCTCGGAGATTATAAATATAAAGCAATGCTTTGCGAACATTTTATGGCTGCTTGTGCCATCTGCAAAATTGATTCCATAGATGTTTACCTTTCGGAAACAGAATTCCCGATTTTTGACGGAAGCGCAAAAGAATGGGTAAAATTATTCAAAGAAGCGGGTATCGACGGTAAAAACGATACCTTATACACAGTAAGCGAACCTGTTTATTATTTAAACGGAAAGACAAGTCTTGTGATTTTGCCTGATAATGAACTGACAATTTCTTATGCGGTAAACTATGACCATCCGGATTTACGCAAACGCTGGGTTTCGGTTGATTTTAAAAATCTTGAAGAAATAATTGAAGCACGAACTTTCGGATTTTACAAAGACCTAAAAAAATATCAGGCACTGGGCTTCGCAAAGGGTGTGACTATTGATAACACTGTCGGGCTTAAAGATGTCGGTTACACCACGGAATTGCGAAGCGAAAGCGAACCGATTAAACATAAAATTCTTGATTTGTTCGGAGATTTGTACCTTACAGGGGTTTCTCCGTTGAATATGAGAGCTCAAATACTCGTAAAAGAAGCAGGGCATGCTGTGCATACAAAGGTCGCAAAAGAATTAAGGGGTAAATTAATCAGAATATAAAATTCTGCCACTTAGCACTATCAGATACAAAATTAATAGTTAAATTTTAGGTTATAAAATTGGATTTGTGGATATATTGTCAAAACAAAACAAATTTCAATTATAAAATTACAATGTTAATAAAAATCTTTATATACATTACTCAGTATTTATAAATAGACAATCTTATCAGATTATTGTAAAATAGATTTATGAAAATTTTGTCCAATTTAAGTGTGTCAGAAAATAAGGAGATATAAAAATGACAGAAGAAATTTTATCATTTGATACAATGCAGATAATGGAGATGATTCCTCACAGATATCCATTTTTACTGGTAGACAGAATTACGGAATGTGTACCGGGAAAATATTCAAAGGGCTACAAAAATTTGACTATGAATGAAGAGTTCTTTCAGGGACATTTCCCAAATAATCCTATCATGCCAGGGGTTTTGCAGTTGGAAGCTTTAGCACAATGTTCTGCGCCAATTTTGATGTGTCTGCCTGAATACAAAGGTAAATTAACACTTTTTGCTGGTGCAGATAATGTAAGATTCAAAAATATTGTACGCCCCGGAGACAGACTTGATATGGAAATCGAGCTTTTGAAATCAAAAGGCCCGATAAGCAAGTGTCATGCAATAGGTTCTGTTGACGGAAAAGTATGTATAGAAGCAGATATGACCGTATGCCTAAAATAGTTCATTTGTATGGGTATAAATAACATACAATATGATACTATATAAGTTAGCACAGGGGAGATTAAATTGAATAATAAAATTACAATCGGCTCTGACCACGGCGGATACAGGTTAAAGACGGAAATCATAAAGCACCTTAAAGATTCTGGATATAAGATTTCCGATTTGGGTTGTTTTTCAGAAGAACCGTGCGATTATCCGGAAATCGCCAAAGCTGTTTCAAAAGAGGTTTTGGCAGATAATGGCATGGGTATTCTGGTTTGCGGAACAGGTATCGGAATGTCTATTGCAGCAAACCGCTTTGAAGGAATAAGGGCTTCACATTGTACGGATACATTTACTGCAAGAATGACAAGGGCACACAATGATTCAAATATTTTGTGCTTAGGAGAAAGAGTAACCGGTTTGGGTTTAGCTCTTGATATAGTTGATGCTTGGTTAAAGACAGCTTTTGAGGGCGGAAGACATCAAAAGAGAATAGATATAATTGACGGGGTAGTTTGATGACTGAAGAAATTACTTCATATAAATTTGCATGCATTATAGCAAGGTTTTTAGATGAAAAGATTGCCAAAGATATTTCAATTCTCAATATCAGCAATGTCTCTTCTTTTGCTGATTATTTTGTAATTTGTTCGGCTCAAACCAATACTCAGGTCAAAGCTTTGACCGAGAACCTTACGGATAAGGTCAAAACTACTTTTTCAAGACTCCCTATAGGACGTGAAAATGACCTGAAAAATCGCTGGAATCTGGTTGACTACGGAGATGTGGTGGTTCATATTTTGCATCAGGAAGACAGAGATGCTTATGCAATCGAAAAATTTTGGAATCATGCCTTCAGCATTCCAAGTGTAACATGGCTCAAAGAATCAGAAGAATATTCCGAATATAAAAAATAAGAGGACGATTTATGGATAAGAAAGAGATAGAGAAAAATATTCAAAAAACCGTATTAAAAATGGCTCTTGAGCCGAATAATACGGATAATTACCACGATTTAGCCAAATTTTACGCATTAGATAACCAGTATGAAAAAGTTATATCCGTATATGAAAGCCTGCTTGCAATAGACCCGAAAGATATGCAGGCTCTAATTAATCTTGGAAGTTTGTGGTTTTTCTCTAAGGAATACAAAAAAGCTATAAAGTATTTTAACGAAGCTATGATTGTTAATCCAAGTAATTATTTGGTTTATTACAATTTGGGAAATACTTATGCTGATATGAAAAATTTTTCAAAATCACTTCATTACTATTCGAGAGCGTTGGACTTTGCCTCAAACGACCCTGAAGTTTACAATGCAATCGCACTTCTCTATCACGATTTTGAGGACTATGTCGAAGCTAAAGCATACTATGAAAAAGCACTCTCTATTGACCCTGAGAATATGACAGCACTTATCGATTTAGGAAATGTATCATATAAAACATCTGATTATAAAAACGCATTGGAATATTACAAAAAAGTGTATACACTTGCTCCGGAAAATAAAACAGTCGCTCTTTGTATTGCAAATACATATTCCGTATTAAAAGATAAAGAAAACTGCTACAAAAAGTTTGATGAAGCAATTGCTCTGGAAGGGGATAATTATAAAGCTTATATCTGTTATGCTATTGCTAAAACAGATTTTAGAGATTATCAGGATGCAATAGAGTATTACAAAAAAGCCATCGAAATTAATTCTACAGAGGCAAACGCATACATTCTTCTCGGTAATTTATACTCAAATTTAAGCATGTATAAGGAAGCTGAAATCCAATACAGAGAAGCACTTAAAATAAATAAACTCGATCCGAGCATTTATGTACTTATTGCAAATGTATTCTTTATGAACAGAGAAATAGAAAAATCACTGACTTCTTACAGAGCAGCGATAAATCTGAGACCGGAAAACGACGAGTATAAACTGGTATTTATACAGGTTTTAGAAGATTATATAGAAGAAGAAAGAAAGGGAGAAATCGTTGCAGAATTTTAATGAAGCTTATCCCATAGAAAAAATCCTTTCCGCAGGAACTTATTTGACAGCAGGTTTTGTCGGATTTGCATGGCTTGTCATTGCGGCAATATCAAAGAAAACGGTAAGACCGTTTTTAATGTATCACATTATGCAGTCTATATTTTTATCAATTTTGTTTTTCCTTATTTCAATACTAGGAGAAATGGTTTATGTAATTCTTTACAGAATTCCCATAATAAATGCAATTCCGTACTTTATCAACATGCCGATACCGTTTTTATTTGGTCTTTCGCTTATTCAGGTTTGTACGACTTCGATAATTCTTTATCTTGCAGTCACTTCATTCATGGGCATGTACAGCTATATACCGTGGGTTTCAGACATTATCAAGGGTAATACACAAAGATAATCTGACTTGAGAAATATGTTACGTTTTGTAAACATTTACGCAATAACTGGCAAAAAAATTTTATTATAGGTTTTAGAATAACCGGATAGTTGAAAAAAAAAAACAAAAAACAAAAAACGACGGATATGACAAATTGAATATATAAGTGAGGTAAGCATGAGTGAAATTAATGGTCCTAAAATTAGTGTAAATCAAACGAACTTTAACAGCATCCGAAAACAAAGCTTTGAACCTGAACAGGATTCGACTGCGGAAGAAACCCCCCAATTAAAAGATTTTTCAAACCATAAGGCTGAAACAATCGGACGTTCAATGCTTTTCAAAGGAACGGATGATGTTAACAACGATTTGAAAGCTATTATTGAAAATCCGCAAATAGCTGAAAACTCGGACAAACTTTTTGAAGCAGCATATGCGGAAGCTCTAAAATCAGGTATGGAAAACCCTTATGAAGAAGCTGCAAGTGCTTCAACGGCATCATTTTAATAAAGTACCAAAGCGGTAGAAGAAGAGAGAATTAGTATGAACAATAATAATGACAACAAACCGGTTGTGCATTTAATTTCAAAGCCGGAAAATATGCTTAAAACTGTTTATACAGCGTGCAGAACCTGCTACAGTGCAGATACGCCCTTTAATATTTACAACAGTACTGATGATGAAGAAAAAATGCTGAAATTAATTGAACGTGTAATTTCTTCAGGACATTATTCGACAATTGAGCATATTCAAGTAACTTTTGCAATCTCAAATGTTTCAAGAGCATGTACGCACCAGCTTGTACGGCACAGACACATGTCTTTTTCACAAAAATCACAGAGATATGTCAAAGAAAAAGGGCAGTTCGATTATTTGATTCCGCCCACAATTGACAGAAACCCTGTTTTGAAAGAAAAATTTATTAATTTTATGGGAGACATCTCTAAACTGTATTGCGAATTTACAGAAGCCGGCATTCCTGCGGAAGATGCAAGGGCTGTGCTTCCTAATGCAGCTTCCACTTCTGTTGTAGCCAGTCTTAACCTCAGAGAAATGATACATATCGCTAACTTAAGACTTTGCACCAGAGCGCAGTATGAGATTAGAAAAATGGTGCAGGCAATGTGTGAAGAACTTACCAAAGAAGAACCTTGGCTTAGACCATATCTCGTTCCCAAATGCGAGCGTTACGGATTCTGTGACGAAGATAAATCGTGCGGAAGAAAACCTAAGCTTGAAGAAGCAAAGGCGAAATAATGAAAAAATTTGGCTCTTTCTTAATTATACTGTTTTTAATTATCTCAGCTTTTTATTTAGTGCTTTTTCATAAAACTGATGAATTCACCGAAGGAGATTTGTATAGTGAAATTATCCAGAGAGGTTATATAAAGGTAGGAATAAATGATAATTCAAAACCCTTTGGTTTTTACGATGCAAAGGGGAAAATTATCGGATATGATGCAGATTTGGCTTCTTATATTGCACAATACATAGTAAAAAATCGCAACGGTGTAAAATTTATTCCGGTTACGCCTTCTAACAGACTTATTAAAGCTTCTACCGGAGAAGTTGATATAGTTATTTCAACAGTTACAATTACTCCTCAAAGAGAGGAAATAATAAGCTTTTCAATTCCATATGACAGTGCAGGACAAGCTTTATTGGTAAGATCTGACAGCAGAATTAAAGGACTTCAGGATATGTCCGGCTCAAGCATAGGAGTTGTTTTCGGAACAACAGCGGAGAAAAATATCCCAAGACTTATTCCCTCGGCAAACATCAGAGGATACAGGAGTTATCCTGATGTTTATCAAGCGCTAAAATCCGGTCAAATAGAAGCAATAACATCTGATGACACAATTTTAAACAGATTTGCTCTTGATGACAGGAGCGTAAAATTACTCCCGAGAAGGTATTCAAACGAACCTTACGGAATAGCATTTAAAAAGAGCGAATCAACGGTCAGACTAAAAGAAGAACTTGATTCGGCAATAAAAGATATGCAGAGAAAGAATGTAATAACCAGACTCCGCAAAAAATGGGGTTTGGGTTAAGGGGGTAAATTTCGGGGTAAATTTAGGGGTAAACTTGGAGTAAGTTAAGGATAAATTATTTAGCCCCAGAATACCGCAGAAATGCCGCAGAAATATTAAGATTTGTAAATTACGCATGAATTGTTAAGATACTTCTTAACAATTCATGCTTTTTTGTATGAAAAACTACCTCTTAGGTAAATATTTATTAAGCAATGTTACAAAGCAAAAAAACTGCCTAAAGTGCAGGAAAAATAAGCCGTTAACACATATATAAGGTTAATGATTCAGGAGTATGTGTTATGAAAAATGTATTAGTTGCTTTATTTGTATTTTTTGCTTTAACAGTTACGCAAACTTTTGCATACAGCGTTCGAGATTTCTCATCAGATGCAAAAATAGTTTCAGCTTTACAGCTTTTGGAACAATCCGGCGAACACGATGTATTCGCTAACTTAAAGAAAAATGCTGTAAGAATTAAGTTTTATAATCTTTCGGGATACGGAACTGTTTATGCTACAAATTCGTATGACAGCACCGGCAGAAGGGTTATTCTTATAAATTCTGTATATTCAGGCGCTCCTGTTGAACAAATAGCTTGCTTAATAGCACACGAAAGCATGCATGTTTTAAGGAAGCCGACCCTTCAGGAAGAAACAATCGCTACTCAAAAAGAAGCAGCAACATGGGTCAGATTAAGAAACAACTCAGTTTCTTATCCTGAAACAAAGCTTACAAAAAGATTGGATAAATTGGCAGATTTGCAGATAGCATCAAATGCAGACGGAGTTAATTATATTCAAACAAAAATCGCATCAAGCAGTTTTTATAAATCACAACTCGGTATGTAATTTCCCCTTCATAAAAACACAGACGAAATATTTTTCATTCACATACTTTGCTCTCAATAAAATGAGAGCATTTTTTTAGCCTAAGAGTTCGGACAAAAGCTGTGCATTTTCTTCAGCTTTGGCATTATTAGAAATCTTATTGCGTTTTATATAAACACGCAAAGCCTCACGAATAAGCTCGCTTCTGGTTCTTTGTTCGCTGGTTGCAATACTGTCTACTCTATTCAAAAAATCGTTCGACATTGAAATCAATACACGTGCCATATTCCCTCCATATATCCGTATATGTAAACATTATATCATGCAAATAGTTTATTTCAAGGCTGTATGTGAAGTGAGCGGTGTTTGCTGAACGAGTAAAGTGATTGTTAATTTACACAAATTGAGGTATACTTGATATATCCGTGGTGAATGAATGTTTAACAGATTAGCTTTTAAAAAGAGAATACTTTTTGTCGGAATTCCCGATATGGCTTATATCGGGCTTGACGGTCTGCTAATGGCAGGTGTAAATATTGTTGGTGTTTTAGGGCCTAAAAAAAACCACAATATGTTTTATGATTTTAAAAACTTTGTAATCCACAGAGGACTTAATTATATTGATTATGATGAACTGGATGAACCGCAATTAATAGAAAAAGTGTGCAGTCTTGATATTGATGCAGCAGTTGTTTGTTCGTTTAACTATAAAATACCAAAAGTGCTTTTGAATGCTACAAAAGACGGATTTATAAATGTTCATCCATCTATGCTTCCAAAATACAGAGGCGGAAATCCTTATTCAAGGGTTATTATGAACGGCGAAACAGAAACGGGCGTAACCATTCATTTTATGGATGACTCCTTTGATACAGGAGATATAATTGCCCAAAAACCATACCATATACATTCCAAAGCAACTATGGGTACTCTTTTTAATGAGCTGAATGTACTTGGTATTGAGCTTTTGCTTCAAGTGCTTCAACTGTATGAAACACAAGAACTACCCAGAATAAAACAACCTGCCGGAGATTTTATTTCAGGAAAAGGATTGGATGAAAGAGATATTTTCATAAATTACAACAAGACTGCTGAGGAAATAGAAAGATTCATTCGTGCATTGAATCCATTTATTATTGCAAGTACAACCTTTCGTGGAAATTTAATGAAAATTATGAGAGCGGAAGTTGCCTCGGATGCATTTTCAATTCCTCATCCCGCAGGAACGGTATCTAAAATTGAAGATGACAAGTTCTTCATAGCAACATCTAAAGGTTTAATCGTTCCGACAGTTTTGCAATTCGGGAGTTTCTTTATCGGGGATAGTAAAGATTTTATCCGAATCGTAAATCCGAAAATCGGAGAAGAATTCAAGTAGTGGGTCAATGTATTGCGTTAATTAGAAGAAGTACAGGCTCTGCATCATTGCGAGCAAAGCGAATCAATCCGGAGTGGGTAAATAAAGGATAAATAGTAGGTAGTTTTGTAGGATTAACCACAAGCATAAGGTAAAGAATGAAAATGGACAAATTGTATTTTTTAACAGCTGGAGTTCCTTTAAAGGCAGGAAACAAGGGATATAAAAGAGGATTCGAAATCCATGATGAAATGGGCTTAGACGGACTTGAGCTTGAATTTGTCCATGGAGTAAGAATTTCCGACCAAAGCAGAGCTGATGTAAAAGCTTCCGGAAAAATCATTACTGCACACGCACCATTTTATGTCAACCTTAACGCAAGGGAAGAAGAAAAGGTTGAAGCCAGTGTTCAAAGAATAATTGAAACAGCCATGACAACCGACGAACTTGGAGGATACAGCATAACTTATCATGCCGGATTTTATCTGGGACAGGAAGCTGAGAGAGTTTATGAACAAATAAAAAAACAAACTAAAATTATCACTTCTGAATTAAATAAAGCCGGAAACAAAATATGGATTCGACCTGAAACCACAGGTAAGTCTACTCAATGGGGAGATTTAGACGAAATTGTCAATCTTTCAAAAGAGTTTGAAACAGTACTTCCTTGTGTAGATTTTTCACACATACACGCAAGGTACAACGGATTTTGGAATACCTATGATGAATTTGCATCGATTTTTGAAAAAATTGGAAAAGAACTTGGACAAAGAGCTTTGGATAATTTTCACGCACATATAGCTGGAATAGAATATGGTGCAAAAGGCGAAAAGAAACATCTTAACCTTGAAGAATCGGATATGAATTACAAAGACCTTCTGCGAGCATTCAAAGCTTTCGATATAAAAGGAGTTATAGTTTGCGAGAGTCCAAATATCGAAGACGATGCAAAGCTGATGAAGGAATATTATTTAAGCCTTTAAGAGTAATTTTTAGTCTAATGAAAAAATATTTGGATAGTTAATGCTATAAATATGTTCGACTTAAACCTGTATTACAATTTTAATCATCCGCCATTGCCCATTCTTCCTGTGTTGGTATTTCAACCTGCTTGAGCATTTTTGTATTTAACAACTTTTGTAATATAAAATTTTTTATTTGTCAAAACTCAATAATGGCAAGGAATTACCGCAGTACTTTTTGTTGCAAAACCTAACAATTTACCAAGGCTGTTTTTCGACTTTTTCCGCATCCTCATATTCTATCCGACAATATACTTGTAAATAATTTCTGAAGCTTTAACGATAAAATCTTTTCCCTGAGGAGAGTTATAAGGTCTTTGTGCAAGAATTACGACAATATACTTTTTCCCGTTCGGGGCATAAACAATTCCGGCATCTCCAAGCATTGTACCGATATCACCTGTTTTGTGAATAAATAGAGCGCCTTCGCCTAAGCCTGCTTGTATAAGACGATTATTTTTGACATGGCTCATGTAATCTATAATGTATTCTCTGGAATTTATATTTAAAAATCCTGGGTTATCAAGATTGTAAAGGATTTTTGCCATATCAGAAGCAGTTGTTTTATTTGTTCCTCCTAAATCCGGAAGCCACGTTCTTACATAAGTGCTGGAAATTCCCCATTCTCTTAAGCCTGCGTTAACATCTTCCATTCCTCCCATTTTTGACATAATCATATTGGTTGAGGTATTGTCGGATTCTTGAATCATTATTTTTGCAAGATAATCTATTGTATATGATTTGTTTGCAGAAGAGAATTGCAGACTTCCAGAACCTGAAGAACGATAGGGTTCTGTCATTTTCATTTCATCATAGATGGTAAATTGATTTGCTTCAATTGATTTAAACATTCTTACAAGCACTGGAAGCTTTATAATACTCGCAGCGGGATAAAGTTTTTCAGAATCAATATCGACATATTTTCCGCCCTCGTATTCCCATACGTATATAGCAGGCTTAATGGAAGGATATTGTAACATTAAATCCTTCAATTGCTTTTTCAAATCAAGCATTTCGCCTGTGTGATACATTGTTGTAACTTCATTGTGTTCTTTTTGAATAGCAGGAGTCAAGAGATACTGATTATTGAAAAAGTCGTTGTGAATATAATTTACGACTGGGTTTGATATACTGTATAAATTTACACCTTTGTTTGCAAACGGATTTTTATCCGATAAACTGTTTTGATATCCCGTAATTGTTTTTATGGTACTCGGATAAAAAACTTGTTTTACCAAATTGTGATAAGAAGTAGGCAGAACAAATATTGCAAATGCAAACAAAAAAGATAAAGTTACAAAGAGCCTGAAATACTCAACAATCGGATTTATTTTTTTTCTTTTTATTATACGAGGTTTCTGCCTCACGTGTGCAACTCGTTTGGGTACTGCATATATGTCTTCTCTAAGAATCTGCTGTTTGTATGCGTACAACGAATAATCCTCCAAAACCCTTTACATCAATATATTAACATTTTGTAAAGTTTTGTAACATACATCAAATGATGGAAAAATGGCATACTTAAATGTATATTTTATTGAAATATGTATTTGAATTTATATAATTAATAATATGCAAAGAAAAGAATTTTTAAACGTCAAACGAATTGTTATAAAACTCGGAACAAATGTTTTAAGAAATGATGAAGGCGAGGTTGCACTTTCCCGCATATATTCTTTTATTGAAGATATTTCCAAACTTGTTAAATCAGGAAAAGAAGTTATCGTTGTAACTTCCGGTGCAGTAGGCTTGGGTAAGAAAAAACTTAATTTGGAAACAACAGAAGAAGACGGTGTAAAACAAGCCTGTGCAGCAGTAGGGCAAAGCCGTTTGATGTCTTTTTACGAAAACGGATTTAGTGTATTTGATATTCCTATCGCTCAAATTCTTTTGACAGAAGATGATTTTTCACTCCGCCACAGATATTTAAGTCTCAGAACTACCTTAAATAAACTTCTTGAAATGGGAGTTGTGCCGATTATTAACCAAAATGACACCGTTTCTACAATTGAACTTGCGGACAGACTTGCCGGAATTAAGGTTTCTTTTTCGGATAATGATAAACTTTCCGCCCTCGTTTCAAGCGAACTTGATGCAGATTTGCTTATTCTTCTTTCAGATATAGACGGACTTTATACTGCTAATCCTAAAGAAAATCCGAATGCAGAGCTTATTAAAGAAGTAACGGAAGTAACGGATAAGATTCTTTCTCTCGGAACAGACCCGTCAGAAGGCGGTCGTGGCGGTATGAAAACCAAACTTGAAGCCGCAAAACTGGTTACACGTTTTGGGGGAAAAGTTTTAATCGCAAACGGAAAAACTCCGTACATTATTAACAAAATATTTAACGGAGAAGATTTGGGAACGATGTTTATTCCTACTGACGAAAATCTTTCCGGTAAAAAACGATGGATTGGTTATGCCACAAATGTTCTAGGAAAAATTGTTGTTAACAAAGGCGCAAAAGATGCTATTTTAAATCAATACAAGAGCCTTTTGCCGATAGGAATTGTTGAAATAATTAACGATTTTAAACAGGGCGAAGTCGTTTCTATATGCGATGAAAATGGAACTGAATTTGCAAGAGGAATGGTAAATTATGATTCCGATGAATGCAGAAAAATTGCAGGAAACCATTCTGATAATATTTTACAGACTCTCGGATATAAAAATTATGATGCCGTAATTACCAGAGATAACATTACCCATTTGTAATTTAATATACGGACGTGGATGAAATTGTTAAGATATATTAAGTGGAAAATGCGATTTTGCTCAGAATAACGGGGGAAGGGCTCAGAATGACAAAATAAGCGGATTTGCTATATAACAAATCCGTCGCTATAACCCCAAAAGATATTTACAAGTTTATAATACAGCTTCTTATGTATCTATCGATTCGATATATTCTTCGTTATTTTTTTTGGAACTTTTCTTAGATTTTTTTCCTTCATTAACTTCACTAACCAAATTTGATTCATTTTCATCAATTTCAGAAGAACTTTCTTCCGTTTCTTCTCCAATTCCTTCAGAATCATCTTCACTATCTATCGATTCGATATATTCTTCTTCTTTTTCTTCTTCATCAGACAGATCATCGGTTTCGACTGACTCATCCTCTGAATTTCTTTGCACAGAAAGAGCTTCCTCGATTTCATCTTCGTCTTTTGCTCTAATAACAGGTATAGAAAGCATCAATGCAACCTGATCACCTTCTTGTTCAAAATTAAGCTCTAGCAAATCCTTGTCCATTTCCAAGTATTTTGAAAGCAAATCTACAAGTTCGCCTCTCATCTGCTCCAAAATCTTAGGAGTCAAATTGGTTCTGTCCTGCATCAAAACAAGTTTCAATCTGCTTGTTGCAACGGATTTTGAAGCTTCATCTTCAGCAGCACCTTCCTGTTGGCGAAAAAATTTTGCAACTTTATTATACAAATTAGTCAAAAGCCCCATTTTACACCTTCGCTTTCAATTTTGCAAAAACATCTTTAATCTTTGCCATAAACCCTTTCGGTTCATCCAAGTCAAGGAACGGAACTTCTTCCCCGAGGATTCGCTTTGCAACATTTCTATAAGCCTGACCTGCGAGAGAATTTTCGTCATTAACAATCGGCTCTCCCTTATTTGTAGAAGTAATAATACCTGTATCTTCAGGGATTATACCGATTAAAGGTATTTCTAAAATTCCGACTACGTCATCAACGCTCATCATTTCATTGTTTTTAATTAAATTCGGACGAACTCTGTTCAACAAAAGTCTTGTACTTGTGATTTCTTCTTTTGTATTCAAAAGCCCTATAATTCTGTCAGCATCTCTTATAGCAGACATTTCAGGAGTCGTAACAACGATTGCTTCGGAAGCTCCGGCTACAGCGTTTTGAAATCCCTGTTCAATACCAGCTGGACAGTCAACAAGTACAAAATCGTTCTTTTCTTTAAGTTTTTCGCAAATCTCTTTAAGCTGTTCTGCGTTTACTGCGGATTTATCTCTTGTTTGAGCTGCAGCCAGCAGTGACAGATTAGGATTTTTCTTATCCTTAACAAGAGCTTGCTTCAGCTTGCATCTTTCTTCGATTACATCAACAATTGTATAGACAATTCTGTTTTCCAAACCAAGCAAGAGATCAAGGTTTCTCAAACCCAAGTCTGTATCAATAAGAACTACTTTATATCCTTCTTTTGCAAGAGCAGTTCCTATATTTGCACTTGTTGTAGTTTTACCTACACCGCCTTTGCCTGATGTGATTACTATTACTCGACCGGTCATTAGTCTCTCCTTAATTTTTTATAAATAACAATTTTACCTTCTTCAATCTGAGCTTCCTCTGGTACAAATTCATTTGATTTTTGTACATAAGGAACATTTAAAGTATCATTGCGTCTTGCGTACAACCCTGCAATTCTTAACTGGATTGCATTAAGCTTTAATGCTCTGATTTTTGAAGAAATATTTCCGTTTTTTCCGGCGTGAGCAATTCCGCCCAGAATGCCCCAAACAGTAATATCTCCGTCTGCAATTATTTCGCTTCCGGGATGTGCATCGCCTATAATAAGGATATTTCCTTCATAAGTAACCGTTTGTCCCGAACGCAATGTCTGATTCAAATACAATGTCGGCAATGCTTTTGTATCTTTTGCATGTTCTTCGGCACCATTTGGAAGGACTTCTCCGGTATCAAGCAAGATATACTTGCTGATGTCTTCGTTCGAAATCAATCCTTCGCTTGCTGCAAGACGTTCAAACTCGTTTTCATAATGTTCTGAAGGTATTATTTCGGATATTTCGTGTTCAGAAACCTCTGTATAAGTATCCTCAACTCCTTCCAGTGTGCTAATCGGATTTATTTCGGAAACATCTATGCCGGAATCAACTTCAACAACTTTATTTTTATTTTCTTCATTTTCTTCCGGTTCAAAATCATCTGAAGGAACTTCTTCTGTGTCAAGCTCCTCTTTCATAACAACCGGCTCGCCTTCGGGAATATTATTTAATGCCGCATCTGCCTGCATTTCATCGCCCATCTTGGATATAACTATTCCGAGACTTTCCGCAGAAGCTCCCGTCTGTTCCGAAATCGTATCAATAAATGCAATTTCCGCATCGGTTGATTCAATCAAAGCTTTTATACTCAAAAGCTGAGATTGTTTCAAGTCAATACTTCCAAGCTTTAAGCATATTCGCTTACCTCTTATATCAGGATGTTCCATGATATTGCTCAATTCATAAATCAATTGATTTGTGTTTTTTGAGTTGCTTAGATTTATGATAAATCCATTCTCTACAAAACCTTTTTCCATTTAATTACCCAAAAATAAAACTACTACTTAAACAGAATAGCCCAAAGTATTTCGCAATTCAATAAAGTGTATCGGATTGTAACGAGTACTTTTAAATTTCTTCGAAAGAGTTTATCGAAATATCGATTATCGCCGTTCCTTTATGTGAAATTGCCTTGTGCAGAGCCGGAACAAGCTCATCAAGCTTATTTACCCGAACAGCAAACAAATCATATGCTTCCGCTATTTTTGTAAAATCAGGGTTGTTCATTTCTACCTGATAAGTGTTGTTATATATTTTTTCCTGCATTTGGCGAACCATGCCCAGATAACCGTTATTCATTATAACAACTTTAATCGGAATATTGTGTTCTCTGCAAGTAGCAAGTTCTTGAAGATTCATCTGAAAAGAGCCGTCTCCGGTAATATTGATTACCAGAGAATCCGGTTTTGCAAGCTGAGCACCCACTGCTGCAGGAAGTCCAAACCCCATTGTTCCCAATCCGCCTGAAGTAATAAACCTTTTGGGTTTATTAAAATTAAAATACTGTGCCGTAACCATTTGGTGCTGGCCTACATCTGTCACAACTATAGGCTCGTATTCCTTTGTATATTCATATATTGCCTTTAAAACAGAAGAAGAATTTAAGCC
This sequence comes from uncultured cyanobacterium, assembly GCA_945487905.1. Lineage (GTDB taxonomy): Bacteria > Cyanobacteriota > Vampirovibrionia > Gastranaerophilales > Gastranaerophilaceae > CAG-196. The sequence continues at coordinate 18,325 of CALYTW010000005.1, read as the reverse complement.
CGCAGTATTTTGCACGCTGTTTAAGTTATCTTCTCTTATCAACTTTATTTTTTGATGCCAATCGGTATATTTTTGAATATTATTGAGTTTAAACAATAAACCTTCTAAAAATAAATTTACATCAGAAGGTATTTCAAGCTCAAAATTTCTGTAAATTTGTTTTAAATTAATGCTTACAATCTTGGCAGTTCTTCCAAAATCTATTTTTCTACAGGTTGAACGGTCAGAGAAACTTACACCCAGTGCTAATATAAAGTCCGAATTGTTAAGTGCGGAATTTGCAAGATAAGAACCGTTTATACCAATCATTCCAAGATAATTTTTATCTGAAGAAGGAAAAGTTCCCACACCCATCAAAGTTGAAATTACGGGTATTTTTGTTTTCGCAACTAATTTTTTAATATTGGCAGAAGCACAGGATGCACCACCGCCAAGCAGCATTAACGGCGATTTGGAATTAAACATCAGTTTTATAACTTTATCCAAATCCGAATCTTTTATCGGAAGTTTTTTCTTCTTATGAATCTCTTTTGTAATCTTAGCCGAATACTTTGATTCAAGAATATTTCTCGGCAAAGCAACAACAACAGGACCTTTTCCTTCCGAATTTGCAACCTCGAAAGCTTCTTTTATAACCTGCTTTATATCATCTCTTGCAGACAAAACAAAAGTTTTCTTTGCACATGTTTTCGTCATAGATTGAATGTCTACTTTTTGAAAAATTTTGCCTTTGTTATTGCTTGCCGGAACATCTCCCGCTAAAATAACAAGCGGAGTTGAATCCGCATAAGCATCTGCAATGCCTGTAATTGTGTTAGTAAATCCAGGGCCTGACGTCACAAGCACAACACCTGTTTTTCCGCTGACTCTGGCATAACCTTCAGCCGAATGAACAGCCGCCTGCTCATGACGAACTAAAATATGCTTGATAGTTTTCAAAACCGAAAGCGAATTATAAATACTTATAACAGAAGCACCAGGATAACCGAAAACAGTATCCGCTCCAAGTTCTGTAAGTATTTCCGCAAGAGCATCCGCACAAGTCTTTACGGAATTTTTTCCAGCTCTTTGTTCAGCTTTGTTTTTAATATCGCTAATCAATTGATTTGTCATTGTGTAGTTATTATATCACTAAAACTATTTATACCAAGTCTTAAAATTATCAATTTGCATTTTTAAATCGCTATTTTTTGCCGAGAAATCAAGCCTTTGATTAACTTTTTCTATTTTGGTCTTATTACCAATTTAAAATCAACCGGATTCTTCGCTTTGCTCAGAATGACGAGAAAGGAAGGGGATATTGACAAAAGAAGAGCAGAATGACAAAGGAAGAGCAGAATGACGGGATGGATGCCGATAATAACGTTCCGACAGGCTTCTCATTTTACCTTATCAGTCACTGCCCCGAGTTTTTTACATGCTTCGTATGCACATTCTTGCTGTGCTTCTTTTTTCGTCGCACCTTTGCATACAGCAAGAGTTTCTCCATGCCAAGCTACTTCAATTTCAAACACAGGTTTGTGCGCAGGCCCTGTTATGCTTAATGTCTTATATTCCGGCAGAGTCTTATCAACTCCTTGTGTATATTGCTGTAAAACATCTTTAGCATTATATTTTTCAAAATGTTCATCAATGTCTTTCGCAAAGGGAAGAATATACTTGTTTATAAACTGCTCTACATAAACACCTTTAGCGCTGAGAAAATAAGCTCCCAAAACAGCTTCAAGAGAACACGCAAGATTAGACTCTCTGTGTCTTCCGCCCTGCTTTTCTTCCGCCTTTCCGAATATCATTATTTTATCCAAACCAATTTCAAGTGCTATTTTATGCAAAGTGTAATCAGATACAAGAATCGAACGTATTTTAGAAAGCTTTCCTTCAGGGTAGTTCGGATATATTTCATAAAGCAGTTTTGAAGTATAAAGTTTTAAAACCGAATCTCCAAAAAACTCTAATCGCTCATAATTGTCAAGTGATTCTAAATCTCCTTTTTCTTTTGTGTACGAAGGATGAGTCAGAGCTTTTTCAAGAAGCTCTTTGTCAGCTTTATCTCCGAAAACTTCTTCAAGCATTAAAACCAACCCTTAAAATTTATGATGTAAAGTGCATAATAATAAACAACCGGTATCGTTAAAATATAACTGTCGAGCCTGTCTAAAAATCCGCCGTGACCGGGAAGAATATTACTGGAATCTTTAACTCCCGCATCTCTTTTAATCATAGATTCACACAAATCCCCGAGCTGAGCAAAAATTGAAGTTATAATACCGAGGGCAATTGCGTGATACCATGGAATACACAGCATAATTCCGATAATTACCGCAGCTGTTATCCCAAAAAGTGAACCGCCTATGGAACCTTCAATCGTTTTATTAGGACTTATTACAGGTGCAAGTTTATGTTTACCAAACTTCATGCCTGCAAAGTAACAAAAAGTATCTGTTAACAACACCGAAAAAAGAATTACCAGACAATAATTTGCCCCTTCTGGATAAGGGATAAAACTGCTTGGCGAGGTATCCCCCATGTGTCTGAGCAGTATAAGATAAAGCGGAAACCAACCGCAGTATATAAATCCGAATACTGTTGTTGCAACATTGGCAATATAAGGCTGTTTACCTTTAAATAATACTGTTAATAAAGCCATAACAGCAGATACCGTAATTATTAACGGTATAAATTCCAGCCTGTAAAAAAACATAGCTAATGCAAATAAAATATTCGATATAACAATAATTTTAAAACTTGGCAGAAAACCTTTGTGCTGTAAGATTTCCGTATATTCTTTTGCCAGATAAAAAGATGCGCCCAAAACAAGCAGAGAAAGCCATACTCCTCCGGCAAGCATTGCAAAAAATGCTGTGAACCCGATTACTATTCCTGTAATTAGCCTTCTGCAATCCATTATACGGTCATAACCTCTTTTTCTTTTTCGCTAACCATTAAATCAATCATGCCTACATATTTGTCTGTCATTTTTTGAATTTTATCCTGATTATCTTTAACCATATCTTCAGGCAGATTTTCGTCTTTTTCAATTTTCTTTAAATCATCAACCATATCTCTGCGGGCATTTCTTATTGCAACTTTTGCATCCTCGCCGAATTTCTTAACTTCTTTTGCGGTTTCTCTCCTTCTTTCTTCGGTTAAAGGAGGGAAGTTCAATCTTACACAAGTTCCGTCATTGTTTGGTGTAACTCCGATTTCTGCTTTAATTATTGCTTTTTCAAGCTCTTTAATAATGCTTTTATCAAACGGAGTAATAACGAGAGTTGTACCTTCCGAAACACTTACTTGCGCCATTTGTCTGATAGGTGTTGGCGCTCCGTAATATTCAACAACAACTTTATCTAATATTCCCGGATTAGCCCTTCCGGTTCTTACCGATGAAAATTCCCTTTTCATCTGAGAAATTGCCTTTTCCATTTTTTCTTCACCTAATAAATACATTTCTTCAAGAGCTTCTGACATAACATTCTCCTTTATAATAAAACTAACTTATGTACGTTCCGACGGATTTACCGTTCATAATATCAACAAGACTTCCTTCCGCTTTAAAATCAAATACAATAATAGGAATATCGTTTTGTTTGCACAAAGCACACGCCGATGTATCCATAACTTTCAAATCTTTTTGTATAATTTCCGCAAAAGAAATTGTTTCAAACTTTTTAGCATCCGCATTTGTTCTCGGGTCATCACTGTAAACCCCGTCAACACCGTTTTTAGCCATAAGCATAACATCTGCGCCTATTTCCGAAGCACGAAGTGCCGAAGCTGTGTCTGTAGTAAAGAACGGATTTCCTGTTCCTGCAGCAAATATAACCACACGACCCTTTTCAAGATGTCTGATTGCTCTGTGACGGACATAAGGTTCAGCAATCTGATTCATTGCAATAGCTGTTTGAACTCTGCATTCAACTTCAATTTTTTTCAAAGCGCATTGTAAACAAACAGCATTCATAACTGTTGCGAGCATGCCGACATAATCTCCGGATGCTTGATCCATTCCGAGTCTGGCACTATTTTTCATACCTCTAAAGATATTTCCGCCTCCGACAACGACTGCAATCTCAACCCCTCTTTCATAAATTGAACGAATTTCTTCCGCAATCATCTCAACGGGTTTTGGATCAATGCCAAACTGCTGATCGCCGAGCAAAGCTTCTCCGCTGATTTTTAATAACACACGATTATATTTATTTTCAACCATTAAACTAACTCCGAAATACTCTCATTTTAGTATATATTATTAAAAAAAGGGCTAAATGTAAAGTACAAAGAAATTATTTTAAACTAACCGTTTATTCTTCATCAAGACTCAAAACCGCCATAAATGCTTCTTGCGGAACTTCTACACGTCCGATTGCTTTCATACGTTTTTTACCACGTTTTTGTTTTTCCAAAAGCTTGCGTTTACGGGTAATATCTCCGCCGTAACATTTATCCAACACGCTTTTTCTCAATGCTTTAATATTTGTTCTCGCAATAACCCTTCCGCCTATTGCTGCCTGAATAGGAACTTCGAACATTTGTCTCGGTATAATTGTTTTCAATTTTTCTGTCAATTTTTGCCCTATATAGTATGCATTGTCTTCGTGACAAATTACTGAAAGAGCATCAACCACTTCTCCCGCAAGCATTACATCAAGTTTAACAAGTTTTGAACGCTTATAATCACAAAATTCGTAATCTAAACTTGCGTAACCTTTCGAACGTGACTTTAATTGGTCATAAAAATCAGTAATAACTTCGCTAAGCGGGATTTCATAAATTAAATCGACACGAACCTTGTCAAGGTAATTCATGTTAATAAATATGCCTCTCTTTGATTGTGCCAAATCCATAAGTGTACCGACAAACTCGTTAGGCATGATAATGGAAACTTTTACATAAGGTTCTTCTATATAATCTCTATACTGTGCAGGAGGTAAATTTGCCGGATTGTCTATCTCAACAACCTCTCCGTTTGTTTTATGAACTCTGTAAATTACTGAAGGCGCTGTTGTTACAAGAGAAAGATTATATTCTCTTTCCAAACGCTCCTGTGCGATTTCCATGTGAAGCATACCCAGAAAACCGCATCTAAAGCCAAAACCAAGTGCAGAAGATGTTTCAGGCTCAAAGGTAATTGAGCTATCGGAAAGTTTGAGTTTTTCTAAAGATTCTTTTAATTCGTGATAGTCTTCGTTGTCAACAGGATACATTCCTGAAAATACCATAGGCAAAGCTTCTTTGTACCCGGGTAAAGGTTCTTTCGCCGGATTTTCCACAAGAGTAACAGTATCTCCCACAAAGCGGGTAATTTCTTTTATAGAACCTGCAAAATACCCTACGTCTCCGCAAATAAGCTCATTTACCTGTACTCTGTTTGGCGTAAGATACCCGATTTCAACAATTTCATACTCTTTTCCGGATGCCATAAAGCGTACTTTATCTCCTAGCTTCATTTTCCCGTCCATAATTTTGAAGAAGCAAAGTGTACCAAGATACGGATCGTAAGAACTATCAAAAACCAATGCTCTTAAAGGTTTTTCCGTATTATCAGCAGGCGGGGGAACAAATTCAACAATCGCTTCAAGAACTTTGTCTATACCTTCTCCGGTTTTTGCTGAGACAGGAATCGCCATTGAACAATCTATGCCCAGAATTTCTTCTATTTCCTCTTTTACCCTGTCTACATCCGCTGACGGCAGGTCAATTTTGTTAATAACCGGAATAATCTCAAGATTTTGTTCAATTGCCATATAAACATTAGCTAATGTTTGTGCCTCAACCCCCTGTGTTGCATCAACTATAAGCAAAGCACCCTCACAAGCGGCAAGTGAACGTGACACTTCGTAAGAAAAATCAACATGCCCCGGAGTATCTATAAGGTTAAAAATATAGTTTTTACCGTCTGACCCTTTGTAACTCATTCGTGCGGCGTTGAGTTTAATTGTAATACCACGCTCACGCTCTATGTCCATTGTGTCCAAAAGCTGATCCTGCATATCTCTTTCTGCAATAGTTCCTGTTGCTTCAAGAAGCCTGTCCGCAAGAGTAGATTTACCGTGGTCTATATGTGCAATTATACAAAAATTTCTAACATTTTCTCGGGTTTTTGTCATAAGTTTTCTTTCAAAATCTCCTGTACAACCATATTATAATAACTTTTGTCTTTTTTAGCCTCTTGGAACAAGAACTGATATAACTGCATTGTTAATATCAAGGTATTTTTTTGCTGTTTCAACAAGATAATCTGTTGTTATTGATTCGCAAACCGGAATATAATCCTCTGCTAAATCCAAATCGTCGCATACGGTCATATAATAGCCTATAGATTCACCTATTTCCGAAACTGTTTCAGCTTCTGAGGCAAAATTTGATTTAAGTTTCTTTTTAGCTTTGTTTAATTCTCTTTCGCTTATTCCTTCCTTAAGTTTTTCAACCTCAGCCTTAACAAGCTCGACCGCTTTTTCCTTATATTCAGGGTTGAAGTTAGCCTGAATGAAAAAATTACTTCCGTCTCTAAAAGAATAACTTTCTGCATCAATTATGTTGAAAATATTTTCTTCCATATTTTCAACAAGGTTTACATAAAGCCTTGAGCTTGAGCCTTCGCCTAAGATTATTGAAAGCATTTCCAGAGCAATAAGATTTTTTAAATCTCTTGCTTGAACCCCCAAATACCCGAACATCATAAACGAAGAATTAATATTTGCTTCGTTTTCTATATAAACCGTTTCTTTAACCGGTTTGTCAGGCAAAATATCTCTTTTTGGAGGATGAGGTCTTTCGCCCCAGTTAAATGCTTTTTTTACTTTATTCAAAACTTCATCGAAATCAAATTCCCCTACAACAATTGTTGTAACATTTTCAGGAGAGTAAAAAGTTCTGTAATAATTCATAATTTCTTCCTGAGAAACTTGTGAAATTATTTCCGGAGTACCTATAACATCTCTTTTATACGGATGAGAAGTGTACATTGCATCATTAGTTGAATTGTAGACCTTCGTCCATGGCTGGTCTTTCCTCATACGAATTTCTTCAATAACAACATGGCGTTCACGCTTGTCAGTAACCGTTTTATCGTTAATATCAAACGATGCACCCATCTCATAGTCGGGAATAACAGGGTCTGTCATCATATCTGCGTGAAGTTCTATTGCAAGGTCGAGATTCTCGTTATGTTCTCCTTTTGGTAAAGTTACATAGTAAAACGTATAATCCTTCCACGTTGCAGCATTAACTATAGCACCTTTTGATTCAAGTATATGGTCAAATTCGCCTGCTTTATGCTTATGAGTACCTTTAAACATCAAGTGTTCAAGAAAATGAGATATTCCATTATTCATATCATTTTCGTTAATAGAACCTGTTTTAACCCAGCTTGACACATTTACCATTCCGCCTTCTTTGTATGCTAAAACGATTTTGTGTCCGTTTTCTTGTTCATATATTTTTACGTCTCTTGTTAAGAATGGATATCTAACGGTTGTTTCTTTCATAAGCACCTCACTTGTTAAATTTTAGCACAATCTTGTAGATTTGTAACGATTTATTGTAAAGATAGCAAAAAATATTTTCTCATATTTTGAAATAGGTGTATCATTATAGGTAGATTATGAAGATTTCACTAAATCCTGTACTTGGGATAAATCATGTTGGGAAAACAAACGAAAGAGTTAATGCACAACAACAATCGGGCATGAGTTCAGATACAAATATCAGCGGGTTAACTTCCGCTTGCTATATGCCAATCTTTAAAGCTACGCCTGATGCAAGTTTTATAATGGCTCATTATCAAAAAAGATTATGTGCATATACACGAAGACCTATGCTGTTATCCTATGATTTAAGAGGGATTTATGCCAAACTCGCAAAGAAATCCAATGCTCAGGCAGTTGTAAACTTTCTGAATAATTACGAAAATTATATGCAGAAAGTTGAAACTCAAGTTTTTGATTTTTTTAAACAAAATACCGGATGCGGAAAACAAACACTTCAGGATATTTTGTATGACAAAAGAGATGATTCCATTAACAACCTGAGACGCAAACAGAATCACATTTTAGACAGCGAGGAATCCGACAGAATAATCAACAGTCTGAATGGACATTCAAAAAACTACGTAGATCAAATTAGAGATAGTGCAATAGTAAGAATTTACGACGGTTCGTTCAGCAGGAGAGATGTTTTGGGTCAGCTTGCTAGTATAGAAACAAATGAAGAAAATGCTGCAAAATTAAATGAATTATACAGTTTGTGGTATCAACTTCCCCGTTCGTTTGTGGATTTTGATGCTTTTGTAGTCAAATATTCTTACTTACCGCATAATGTAATCGCACAGAGGCTTTTGAGCATGTCAGAAATGACGATTGAACATCTTATTCCAACTGCAAGAGGGGGAAATGACAGCCTCGGAAATCTTGCACCGGTAATAAAACTTATAAACAATGACAGGTCTGATATGCCCTTAAAACAATATGCTCTGTTAAATCCTGAGTTTGATATTTCAAATAACCTTCAAAAATACATAGACGACATCTGTGATAATATTAATGGCGGAAAATCTCTTTTTGCTACTAGAAGTTGGTACCCGAAAGAGTTTAGAGCAAATGTGCAGAAAGAAACCGAAGGAAGTATTAACCTGAAAATTAATGATGTAAAACCCAAAAAAGCTAATAATAACAGTAAACTGACAAGTTCTCAAAAAGGAAAAAACAGATATATTTCCTACCGCAGATAGTTTGACCTTTTATTTTTTTGGTTTTAAAATCTTGGTTAAAAGAGGAGAAATTATTATGTACCAAGTTTATATTGACAAGCCTTCATATTTTGAACCGGATATGGCAGGAGAATTTAAGGATTTAGAGAAGGCTGTAGAATTTGCCGAAAAAGAAAAATCTTATGACAGCGAAGTTTCATACACAATAGAAGAAACCTGCGGAACTTTTAACAGTTACGGCGAACAACTTAGACATGTTGTAAAGAGAGGATAAGGAAAAGATGTTAAGAGCAGGAATTGTAGGACTACCTAACGTAGGAAAATCGACTTTGTTTAATGCACTTACGGCAACAAAAAACGCCCAGAGTGCAAATTATCCGTTTTGTACAATAGAACCGAACATCGGAATTGTTACCGTTCCTGACGAAAGACTTAAAGTCCTTGCTGATTTATGCAAATCAAAAGAAATTATCCCTACAGTTATTGAATTTGTTGATATTGCAGGACTTGTAAAAGGTGCAAGCAAAGGGGAAGGTCTTGGAAATCAGTTTTTACATAACATAAGAGAAGTTGATGCAATAATTCAGGTTGTAAGATGTTTTGATGATGAAAACACTGTTCATGTTGAAGGAAAAGTTGACCCGATAAGCGACATTGAAACAATAAATACAGAACTTGCACTTGCGGACTTAGCTTCAATTGAACGCAGAATCGCTCGTATTACAAAACAGGCAAAGGGCGGAGATAAAGACGCTAAGCTTGAAGAAGGAGCTTTGAACAAGTTGTCGGAACTTTTAAGCGCAGGAACATTTGTCAATCTTAAAGACCACTTTAATGATGATGAAATTGCTGTTATAAAACCGCTAAGCTTAATGTCGGTTAAGCCTGTGATTTATTGTGCTAACGTTTCTGAATTTGACCTCAAAGAAGGAAACAATTATACAAGGCTTGTAGAAGAATATGCCGAATCGCACGGGGCGCAAACCGTTATTATATGTGCCAGAATCGAAGAAGAACTCGTGGAACTGGGAGAAGAAGGCGCAAAAGAATATCTTGAAGAACTGGGAGTTCAGGATAGCGGTATTGATAAGATGATAAAAACAGTTTATAAACTTTTGAACCTCATAACTTTTATAACTGCAGGAGAGAAAGAAACCCGTGCATGGACTTGTGCGGAAGGCACAAAAGCTCCTCAAGCAGCCGGAGTTATTCACACTGATTTTGAAAAAGGGTTTATTCGAGCAGAAGTCACTAGCTACAAAGATTTTGCCGAATGCAAATCTTATTCAGCCTGCAAAGACAAAGGTGTTACAAGGCTTGAAGGCAAAGATTATATAGTACAAGACGGAGATATTGTTCATTTCCGCTTTGCGGTGTAAATTTATTTATTACTACCAAACGGATGAACAATCTTTTTCCCAAACTGTTTTGCTTTATAGCCGAAGGAATTGTGTTCTTCTATTAATTCCTCTATATTCGTTGCCTTGCTGTCTTCATCCTGTTCAGGCAGACTGTCTGCAAAATCTTTTGCTTTTGCAAATTCCATTTGTGTTGTAAGCCACTTAAACGATTTTACGAGAGTAAGCGGTTTAGCAACATCTCCTCTTACAACAATTTGGAATTTTGTAGCCGAGTTATCTACGTATGAATTTGCGAAACTTGGGAGCATTTCTATTTCCTCTACAGGAGCAACTTCACAGAACAAAGAAAATGCCTTTGCGGTTACAACATTCATACTTGCAGCACTGTTTACAAGATTAACAGGGTTGATTGCACTAATTGGCCCTAAAAGATTGGAAACTAAGGACGCCATTCTTGCTCTGACTTTCATATCAATTTTATTTTGCAGTAAGTCGAATTTGCCAAACAAATGTAATGCAAGAATATCGCCTGATGAAGTTATCGGCTCTATGTAACAAATTCCGTCATCAAAGGTCAGAGTGCCTTTAAGTTCTGTAAAGTGTGTTGTATCAATTGTCAAAAGTCCGCTGAGCAGATTTCCGATAAACGATTGGAAGAAAGCGGATTCTCTGATATTTTCGGCAAGAATAAGGTTTTCCAATTTTCCAAAAGGTCCGAATTGACCGTTTTTTATAAGGAAATTTACATTTCCCTTCAAGCTTTTCATCTGATCTTCCATTGTTGTACCGGAAAGCGAAATATCAGTATCGAATTCTGCCGTACCCGATAACATACCCTTCATACCGCAAGCATCAAGCATAGCCTTTTCGACATCAATTTCTTCGCCTTTAAGTTTTATATTCAAAAGCATAGAAATAAGATTAACCGAAATATCCCCGTTTACTCCGCCTTTAAAAGCATTTGCTCTCAGATTATCAAGGTAGAAAATATTGTTTCTCATAGCAATTCTTGAACGAATATTTGAAATATCAATATTTCCGGTAATCAACCTTGCAAAATTAATCACACCTCTTGAAATTATAAGAGGAATATCAGCCACATTTGCACCACTGTTTACCCCGCTATTTACCCCCTGAGGTACGTATTTCATCGCCAAATCGGAAACCTTCATGACTTTGTCAAGGTTAAAATACCTTGAATTAATATTTACATTATCAAGCGTAAAGACACCTTGCTGAATCAATTTAAAGTTTGTATTAAGTGCTAAATCAGAACCGTTCAAAAGCAAATCTTCAGCAGAAAGTGCTATTTCATCCCCTCTTAATCTTAAAGCGCCTTTTCTCAATGACATCAAAAGTTCCGGAATTGAAAGATTTTTAATCTCAAATCCGCCTCTCATTCTGGGATGAGAAGTTTCTCCGAAAATAAACGCTTTTCCGTTTGTTGTAAACAAAGAACGAGGAAATATATGTAATTTGCCACTCAATTCATTCGGCATAGTTACTTTGATAAGATTAATTCTGTTTCCCATTATTGTGCCGTCAAGTCCCAAAACCTCGTCCAGCGTAACAACTTCGTTTCCTTTTTCATCAACGCTTACGTTCCTTGTAAAGAAACCCGTTTTCTTAATTTTTATCCTGTTACCCTTAAAATCAACAACAGATTGCAAAGAGATATTTTTATCTTTTAGTTCCGCAAAATCAACCGGAGTAATAAAATTATTTTTATCCGCAAGTATTTGTGCAAAAAGCGTTTGGCGTTTGTTGTCTCCTTGAAAAGTAAGCTTTAGTGGTAAATTACCGGAGCTGTGTATAAACGGTTTGAATTCACGACCTATTACTTTAATCAAATCTTCGGTTGAAATATTACCTGCAACGGTAAAGTTAATTAATTTCGGTTTGATGTAGTTTATAACGCTTCCCGCAAAGGTAATTACTGAATTGTTATTAAAGTTAATTTTATTTTCTTTAATTACAATATTCCCTTCGGTTATTTCGATTTCAAACATTGGAATAGAAATATTTGAAATGGTTTGAGGTAAACTGATATTCAGTTCTTCATTTTTAATTAATCCGCTCAATTCTTTTGTATTGCAATAGAAGTCTGCGGTTAATTTTTTATTATATACCCTAAAAGTATTTTTTCTGTCGGAAATATTCAGATTAACCAACCCTGCCTTAACGGTTGCAACGGCTTCTTTCAGTTTACCATTCAAAGCTATATTAAAAGTCGCATCTCCCGAACGAAAATTGTATGCCTGACGCATTTCCATCGGTGCAAAAGCGTTAAACAGCATACCAAGAGGAATTTTGTCGGCTTTAATATTTATATCCGCAACCGAACGGCTGTCTATAGTTCCGTCAATCGAAACAGGCGAATTATTGACATATAGACTTGAATTCTGTATATCAAGAACGCTGCCGTCCAATATGACGTTTACATTTGCCCCCTTTATTACCTGACCGATTCCGTTTACCCCGACCCCGCCGTTTTTAACTATAACAGAACCTGTTGAACGAAGATTTTTGAAATTGGTTTTTATGTAACAATCTGATTTGATAGAGCCTGTAGCAGTAAATTTTCCAAACTCGTGTTTAATGTTTAAAGAATCAAGAAAAGCCTTTCCGAGACTCAATAAATCATTAAATTTAATTTCTGCGGATTTTATATTCATATCCATACGTGGATGTTTACCGTAATTTAATTTGCCGAGAAGTTCAAGATTCTGGTTTTTTGCAATAGCTATATTTGTGTCTATTTCTGCATTTTGCCCGAAAGTTTTTGCTCTGAAATATGATTCCGGAATAACAAGTTTTGAAACTTTTAATGTCAATCCTTCCAAATCAATGTAACCATAGGAAACAAACCCTTTCTTACCATTCCTTATTCTTAATTTTGAGTCAAGATTAGCTTTCAAATCATAGGTTCTATATAAATCAACAAAGTTTGGAAGCGGAATTTCGATTCTTTCCGCCCTGTCGTCTTCACTGTCAAGTTGTGGTGCTGGCGGAGGCAAAAAAGTATCTATGTCCACATTAGCAGTAATATTTTTATTTTTATCGCTGAATAATTCCGCATAAGTTTTAACTTTAACCGTTTTACCGTTAAAATATCCCGCTTTTAGCTGTTCACCGTTCAAATCAAGATAATGCCCTGTTTTAAGGTCTTTAATCAAAACTTTGTAATTATTCAAAGTTATATAAGGAACTTTTATTCTAATCCATGCCGGATTAAACCAACTGCCTTGCGGCTTTTCAGGATTTAATCCTTCTTCAAGTTTTTGTTCTTTGGATGTATTGAGGATATCTTCAATAATAGAAATAATTTTGTACTGTTTTCCGTTAACTATTTCAAGATTTATTGTCGAATTATTAAGCTCAAAACAAGAAACTTTAAGGGTTAAAAGAGCAAGGCTCGGAAGTGCAACTCTGGTTTTCAGGTTATCTGCCGAAAACAAAATCGAATTATCAGGAAGTGTTACCGATAAATTGTCTGCCTTAACTCCAACACCTAAAAGCGGTGTTGTTATTATTTTAGCATTTTCAAAATTTACCCCCAAACCCGACTGCTCTTTGGCTATTTTTTGAACTTCAGGTTTAAATTGATTGATGTCTACAACATTCGGAAGTACAAAAAGAAAACTTAAATAAGCAATTACAATTATCCCCAGCAGAATAAATCCAAATATTTTGCAAAACTTCTTCATACAAATATCCTCTTTATTTAATATTACAAGTGTAGCATAAAAAACGTTGGTAAAGCAATTGCAGGGGAATAGGGTAAAAGGAAATAACCGTCAATTAACGGCTCACTTTCGGCTCGCTTCATTAATAACCCACCCATCAATACGGAAATGTGCATAATTATTTTTACCAATATACTTTGATGCATAAGGAGAACCGGACATAAGCCAATTATCAAGAATCTTTATTGCTCTTGATATCAACTCATGCCCGTATTTTTCGACCAGTGTATTATATTGGGGTTTGGTTAGGTGTACAAGCTTAATTTCAGGTATTTGGATGTATATTTTTGAATCTTGCTTTGGTCGACCGCCCTTTTTTCCGTTATCCTTATAAAAACATTTTTTGCTCTTAAACGTCATTTTCCTTTATTCCCTGCAGTTATTCTCTAATAAACAACATATACCAATAGATAGCGATTGACAGAATGTAAAATGTATGGTTTAATGTCATATATAAATTTACATCTTGATTAATATTGTATGATATTATTTTACAAATGTCAAGTGTTAATTTTCAAATGGTGAAAAATGAAATTAGACGAACTCCTCAAAATCATTTCCGGTAAAAGCGGAAAATATGTTAACCAATCGCTTTTAGCAGAAGCACTCGGAATAACGAGACAAACCGTAAGCAATCGTATTAAAAACGAAAGTCAAGTTACGGTCAGCGAACTTAAGCGGATAGAAGAATATTTTAATATTGCACTTTTCAACGATATATCCGAAGATGAAAGCAATATTGTTTATGTAGACTATTATCCGGATGTTTTTGCGAGCTGTGGAAGTGGTTCCGTAGTATTTTCAGAAGATAAAATAAAAATGCCGATGCCAACAGCTTTAATCAACGGGTTTTCCGGCAAAAAAAGTTATTCAATAATTAATGCATCAGGGAATAGTATGTCTCCGGCTATAAACGATGGAGATAATCTTATTGTGGAACATTGGAGCGGAGAGCAGATACAGGACAACAAAATTTATGTATTTTGTTTTAATCAGGAATTTTTTATAAAACGACTTTCAAAAAATCTTGATGAGATAATAATCAAGTCTGATAATCCGGAATATCGTGTCAGAACCATAAGCGGAAACACGGCTGATGACTTAATTTTAATCGGTAAAGTTGTAGGACTTTGCAGAACAATATAGAGAAAAACAAGAACCCTCTTTTAGCATAGCCGACAGAGTGGAAAAACAGAGAGCCGAAGAAATATATAGGTATAAATTAAGTGCAAGTGTGAGATAGGTGTTTTTGGGTAAATATCCAAATATAAAGCCACTCATGGCGATTGTTATTTTATGGTCGAAATGGGTAAATATTTTTAATCGGCAAAAGTGCCAAGTTTAGTAAGTTTTAGCGATTTTGTGAGGTCGGAAGTCGGTTAAGTTAAAATGTCCAAAATATCCGATTTTAGTAGCAAAAATGTCCTCTTTTTGCACCCTTTTGTCCCCAAAATTGCACTAAAAAGTAGGGTTGACTAAAGTCAACCAAAATTTATCGGTAGACTGAAGTCTACACTACTTGCTGTTCATTATGATAAATACGGCAAAAAAAATTGGGAGTTATAGATAAAATTAAGATTGAATTAGCTTAAAGAACCGTTCAACTTCCTCATCTGCATTTTTATCTATATATAAATCTTTTATACCATTTGCTCTTATGAAACCGGTTTGTTCTGATTTTATAGAAGTTTACGAAAGTCTTGGATACTAATCCAAGCCCTAATTTGTGAATAAATCCCATAAATCTTTTATACAATAAGATTTATTCTTCAATCGGTCGTATGTCATACATTGATACATTGTATTTATGTTTTTGTGTTATATTATAATCGTTATGACATCTGTGCAACCAATAAATAATACAAAACCAAACACTTTTTTGACTCCTAAAAATACAGGTTATGCAGCAGCTGCTTCTATGCTGCTTTTGACAGCACGTGCCTTTACTTCTTCCAAACCTGTTGTTAAAACTCATAAAATTCTGGGGGTTGTTACAGGTGTGCTTACACTTTTACATATAGGAGTCGTAGAATATCTGCATCATAAGTACAAAAAAATGTAACACAATACACTTATTGTCTTATGAGGTATTACTTTTTTGTTGTTTGTTGTACAATTACTCTAAGGATTATTTAATAATACTAATCCTGAGCCTGTATGGTGCAATTTTTTGCACTGAAAAATGGTCAATATGGTAAATCTAACCTAAATAACTCTCTTGTCATTTGAATTTATTTCAGAATCTGTCCAAAGTCCTTATAGAACTACAAGTTTGCAAGATGCTGAAACTCGCCTCGCATTAAACGGATATCGCCTACGCTTACATCCTCTGCTCGGCTTGTTCAGCATGACTACTTATTGTCACCCTGAATTTATTTCAGGGTCTTACCGTAAAATAATAAATACGCTAAATTGGTAAGATGCTGAAACGAGTTCAGCATGACTACTTATTGTCACACACTACTGTTCTGTTTCCAGTGCAAAAAATTGCACACAACTTGATTTTTCAATAAAATTTTTTGTTGGGGTAGAATGACCCCAACCTTGCTGCAAAGTTTGAGAGTTTAATCATTGCCTATAACTTTTACAGGCTGGTTTTTTTAATGCGAACAAGGGACATTTGTGCCTAATTCGGATAAATTAAGGTAGATTTTGAAGTAAATTACGTAAAAAACAAAAATTTTAAGAGAAATATTAAGATGTATTAACACTAATTTTTCTTAATATTATTGATTTTGAATACTTTTGTGACTTTTCCGCAGATTCAATTACCAAATAGAGGTATTTACAAAATCGCAAGTCTTAGATATCATTATTAACACGATTTTGAAGGAGTATTATTGTGAACATTTTACCTATAAACGAAACAACAACAAATTTTAAAGGATGTATTATTGCTAAAGGCAACTGGACACCAAAACTAGCAACCCAGTTTGCTCAAAATGCAGAAGTTTCAAAATTATCCGCCGGCGGATATGATTTGATAGCTCGTATGAAATCTAAAAGAGCATCTATTTTTGATAAGCACCATCATCGCAATGAAAAACTATATAAATTAGTAATTAGTGCAATGCCTGAAAAACCTACATTTTGGGATAAATGTAAAAATGCTCTCGGGCTTTTTCCTACAGTTTCCGTTACTCGCCTATACCACAGAGAACACTCACTTATGAGATTGATGGATTCGAGAATTAACGCAAAAGAATATTCCAGAGATTTAGATATCAGGTTATTATAGTTGAATTTATAACAAAATCCTCCTATCGACAAGGGGATTCTGTTTATTAATAAATATTGTAAAATACATCACCGCAAAATCAAACTTTTGTATTTTTATTTTGTTTTTTATAATTTAGACTTGTAAGAAGCCAGACTTTGTCCGAACAAAAATTCGCGATAAGTGACGTGAGCGAATTTTTGAGAGTAGCGTATTAGACAGCACTCTGCCGAGCAAAACAGTCCAGTGCACTGTATTGAGAGAGGCGAAAACGGTGTTGGCACAAGTGAGTGTGACAAGCAGGTTCCGGAGAACTGCTTTAATATTATCCTTTTTTCCAGTTGGTTTGTGAAAATTTCCTCAAACTCCGACAAGGTTTGAGTTTTTGCAAGGATAGCAAAAGGATAAAAACTTCGTAAGTTGCGGGAAGTTAAAATTATTATTTGAAAATACTAATATTAATTTTATAGAAGAAGGTGCAAAATTCCTTAAAATTTGTAATGAAATTGATGATTTATACAATTACGCAGATAAAAACGAAAAGAAAGAATTGATAAATTATTTACTTCAGAACTTAACACTCAACGGTGAAAACATAAGTTATACCTACAAAAAACCCTTTGACATATTCGCCAAAGGACTATCTTGTAATAAAAAACTCCCCTCATTATACGTCATTGGAACTTTTTGTTCAACATTTATATGAAAAAATCGTCGATGTGAATAGTGCTAAAATTATCAATTTAATTGAACATTACAAGAAACTAGCATAGATTTTGCACTCAAAAGCCTAAATATCATTTTTTATTTTTTATATAGTTTATAAATTACAAAATTACAAGTAAAACAAATAAGGCTGAAAGTCTTTCTACTGTTATTTTTCAAGATGTAATAAAAAAGTAATATTATGTAATTAGACGATTACACTTCTATCTCGGGCTGTGTATCGATAATCATAGCAAATGCTTTGTCTATCTTTTGATGTATCAACTGAACTAATGAAGTTATATTGCAGATTTCATCTATCTTTTGAAAATTGCTACAAAAGACATCTGCTACAACACTTGTATTATAAACATCTTGAACAAGATAGTACAATTCATTAATGTCTAATTTGTCATTGTTAAACTCTTTAACTTCCATAACTCAATTATATCAATGTTTTTAGACTCTTGCAATAATGTGTTAATAAGTGTAAATGCAGTAATATCAGTGGTTTACGACACATTAAATTTGGTTTATAATAATAAAAATGGCATAAATTGAGTAAAAACATCACTTTTGACTAATT